>DATHKS010000124.1:0-4536 GCA_035488975.1 Chitinophagaceae bacterium
GGTTCAGGTTCTCTATGAGTTTTATATCGGAGAAGGCTCCGCCGGGTAATTTATGCTGTATGGAGAAATTAGGCACGTGCGCCACGCCATGATCCGCGGTCAGGAAGGCGGTGTAGTTTCCCTTACCGACGGTGGCATCCAGGTAGGCGAATAATTGTCCGAGAGTTTCATCGAGCCTTACATAGTCGTCCAGTTGCTCCCATGAATTGGGGCCGAAGGCATGACCAACATAATCGGGGGAAGAGAAACTTACGGCGATGAAATCCGTCACACCGTTTCGTCCGAGGTTCTCCGCTTTTATCGCGGCTTCCGTCATGGCAAGGGTGAGGCTGTTGCCATAGGGAGTCGAGGCGATCTTGCCATAGTCCTTACCAACGAACTTATCGAGCGTATAGGGGAAGCCGGGCTGGTCGGGACCGAATGGCTTATTTTCAAATGGCACCTTATCCTCCGTGCAATACCTGGCATAGATCTCGGGGGAAAAGAGCGGCTTCCAATTTAGTTTATAAAGAGAATCGGTGACCTTCCGTGCATTGAACTGCGTTACCCAGGCTGGCAATGCCTGCATGTAATAGGAGCTGGTAATGAAATCTCCTGTGCCACTATCGTACCAATAGGCTGCGGTAGCCGAATGGCCGGCGGGAAGAATAGCGCCACGGTCCTTGATGGCCACGCCCACTACCTTGCTCCTGAAATTGGTGGCGAGCCGGAGCTCATCGCCGATGGTGGTCGCAAACATATTTTTCGGGCTCATCTTGCCGGCATTGCTATTGCTGCCGATGGTGTGAGCCGAATCATCCTGCGTGCAATAGATATTTTTGCGCGAGATATTATCCCACCAATTATTTCCCACGATGCCATGGATGGCAGGAACGGAGCCTGTGTACACACAGGTATGTCCCGCCGCAGTAATGGTAGGCGTATAGGGAATAAACGTGTTCTCGCAGGTGAAGCCTTCCGCCAGCATGCGATGAAATCCACCGGTAGGTTTATAGAGGTCGTTATAACGATAGATATAATCCCATCGCATCTGGTCGATCACGATCCCAACCACAAGTTTGGGACGGGCTATCGGCGCCGTTTGAGAAAATGAAATAATGGAAGTAAGAAGAGATAAGAAAAATACGGATAGCCTGCGCATGGGGGGTAAATTTTTGTGAAACAAAAGTAAGGGATAATGCAATTTGATAGCCGGTCAAATTAGTAATTAGTCAATTTGACAATTTGATAATTTGACAATGATCCCTACCAGAATAGGTATTACGGATCGGAGCACGCCGCATTATCAAATTATCAAATTACCAAATTATCAAATTGCCCTCACATCATTTTCCTAAACGAATACGCAGCAATCATCGACAACGCACCCACCGCCACCCATAACACGGTAAAGTTATAATGTTGCACAAGCTGCGCACCGCCCATCGGTCCCAGTGTCTGAGCCGCCGACCAGGCCATGGTGTAAAGAGCGGCATATTGGCCGCGGTTGGAGACTTGAGTACGGGTGATCCAGTAGCTATTCATGAAGGGCATCGAGAAGATCTCGCCGAAGGTGACCAGGAGGATCATGGCGAATGCCACGAGGATGCCGGCGGCGGGAATATTCAGTAGAAGGAACGAGATGCCAACCAATGCAACACCCGATGAGATATAGATCATGCTCCTCTTCTTTCCCTCCAGTTTATACACCAGCACCATTTCCACCAATGCGATGATCAGGCCATTGATCGCCATCAGCAACCCGATAGTAGGCTCGGAGAGGTGCAATTCTCTCTTGAAGAAGACAGGAAGGTTCGTGAATATCTGGAAGAAGCAACAGGCAAACAGGGTTGTCACTATGATGAATCGCATGAATACCTTATCGCGGTATGCAGATATCACGGGCCCGACAGTTTCATTATGCTTCTTCTGCGCCTTATGATCGATGGGCCTGATGAAGATCCACATCATGAGCGCCGCGGCGATATTGGTGAAGCCATCCACCCAAAACAGCAGTTCATAGTTGAACTTCGCCAATATGCCACCGATGGCGCTGCCGAGGGCCCATCCGACATTGATGGCGAGCCGGTTCAACGCATACGACCGGGTGCGGTTCGATTCCTTGCTATACGAGGCTATCGCGGTCGAGTTGGCCGGACGGAAGGCCTCATTCACGAAGCTCACGAGAAACGTGAACAGGCAGATCAATGGATAAGTATGCATCTGCCCGAGCGTAATGAAGAGTACGCCGCCACCAAGCAGCGTGATCATCTGGACAGGGTAGAAGCCGATCCTGTCCGTCATTCTTCCGCCTACCCACGCACCGCTGAAGGCCCCTGCCCCGAAGAGCCCGAACACGATGCCTGCCTGCCCGATGCTATAGCCCATCTTCGCACTGGTGAGATAAAGGGTCATGAAGGGAACCACCATCGTACCGCTACGGTTGATGAGCATGATAAGCGAGAGGAGCCAGGTGGAACGGGATAACCCGGAGTAAGCATCGCGGTATGTTCTAGCAGTTGCCTTGATCATAAACTGCTGCAAAGGTAAGTTGATGGCATTACAAGCAGATGAAGCGATGATAAGCCAATAGGATTTTTTATCCCCTATCCCGCTCTTTTCAGTGAAGGTTGCAATCTATGACAGGCACGCCCAATGCAGTGGCGTATTGAGCGATCCCATGTTGATAGCCGGCCTCAGCAAACCAGGACTGTACATCGTGAGCTATATTCTTCCCTGACGGATTCACGGTGATGAGCGTTCCCTTTCCATTCGTCTGCGCAAAGTGGGAAAGCCCGTTCTTTAATTCGAGCAATACCATAGCCGTGCTTATCATCTTGAACACGGTGGGCAATGAAACGGTCAGATCCTTATAGCCAACCATGACGGATGCGGCCGGCAATGAAGTATAGAGACTACCCAATGCAGACACACTCGATGTACAGGGAAACTTGGCTACGATATCACCCGAATTCTCCACGCGCACGGAATGAGGGAACGTGTTATCGAATGCCGCGGCAAAGGCCTGGTTACCGGCTGCGGGTGATGCAAAAGTGATCACATTGAAATTGGCGATGGTTCTCGATTCCTCCCTGAACTTGAACGATGCATAGGATGCATAGACCGTTGCGAGATTTCCACCGAGGCTATGCCCGGTGAACAATACGGGAGTTTTATCCGTCACATTTTTCCGGAGAAATTCATACAGTGTTTCACCAGTGACCGTATCTACCGCACGGCTGAGATTGTCCCAGCCGCGGTACGATCCCTGCGAGATCTTCGACGGACCGGGATCAGAGTAGGGCCATTCCTTCTGGATGGCGACATTCAGATCCTGGTAGATCCAGTTGTCGAATGCATCCCAGCTGAATTCTATGAGCGAACCCCTGATGGCAACCACATAGGCCCTGCCATCGGTAGCAACGAAGGCATGATTTCCGCTAACGGCCACCGGGTGCCAAACCATCTTCCAGCCGGGCAGGTGCTTATCCAATTGCAACTGCGGATTATTGCAATACGCTATCTCCGAGAACAGGCAGGCGGTAGCAGTATTAAGTGATTTCTCTTGTGAAGAAGGCGCCGCGGCCGATGAAGGAGCGGGAGTGGGATCGTTGGAAACAATGCTGCTTTGTCCATCGTTGCACGACAAACAAAAGAGGCTTAGAATGACGAGTAACCATCTTGATCCCATAAGCAATATTATTAATCAAAAATAAGTATTTGTAAAAGTGATTATACATTCTCCCGAGTGTATTTTTCCGGGTAATCTACTATTGGCGTACTATTTGCGAAACTGTACCTTGGCATATCCTTAATCTGTTATCTATGATCAAAACCAGCCGTATTGTGAAAGCATTCCGCTTTTTGATTTTCATTTTTGTTTTTATCGTCTACCTGATGCTCATGCAGGGTTGTAAGAAGGATAAGGGTGGTGTCACTGACTCTCCTTCGACCGGGCATCCTGCCGATCCACCGGGTCCCGTTGTACCTGCTCCTGATCCTCCCGGAGGAACCTGCACCGCAACCAAGGCGGCAGCAGAGAACATTGCGATATTTCCAACCGATAACCCATGGCGAAAAGACGTTTCTGCGGATCCGATCGATCCCTATAGCAGCCAGATCATAGCAGGCATTTCAGCTAATGTCATCAAGTGTGATTTCGGCAGTGGTCTCTGGGAGGGTTCGCCCATCGGTATTCCCTATACGGTTGTCTGCGGAAGCCAGGCCAAGTATCCGATCACATTCCGGAAGAATGGTTATGATGGTAACTATGGCGATGAAAGCGACAAGGGACCGTATGCTATTCCATTTACAGCTCCCATTGAAGGAAACGGTGAAGGCGATAGCCACGTGATCGCCGTCGATATAGAAAATAAGATACTCTACGAGTTATATAATGCCTCGCTCGTCAATAACACCTGGCAGGCTTCTTCCGGCGCCATCTTCAATCTGAACTCGAATGCATTGCGGACGGAAGGATGGACATCTGCGGATGCGGCGGGTCTGCCCATCTTCCCGGGCCTGGTCCGCTACGACGAGATCCTGAAAGGAGAGATC
>DATHKS010000125.1:0-4552 GCA_035488975.1 Chitinophagaceae bacterium
TACCGATAGCCGTTGTAGCCGAACCCGGACTTGTGATATTAAAGGATGCGGGACCATTCGTCTTCGTCCATGCATACTTGCTGATCGATCCATCGGGGTCTTTCGAGGCGCTACCGTTCAGCGTTGCCGTATTGGTTGGTAGCGTGATCGCTACATTACTACCTGCGTTTGCTACCGGAGCCTGGTTGGCTGGCGGAGCTGGAGCGGCATTCACCGTTACAGTCACTGTAGAAGAAGCACTGGCGCCTGAATTATCGGTGACTGTCAGGGTGAAGGTATAGACACCTTGAGCAAGATTACCGATAGCCGTTGTAGCCGAACCCGGACTTGTGATATTAAAGGATGCGGGACCATTGGTCTTTGTCCATGCATACTTGCTGATCGATCCATCGGGGTCTTTCGAGGCGCTACCGTTCAGCGTTGCCGTATTGGTTGGCAGCGTGATCGCTACATTACTACCTGCGTTTGCTACCGGAGCCTGGTTGACCGGTGGCGGTGGAACCTGGGTAACAACTGGTTTAACGGTTACGGTGACAGTCGACGAGGCGGATGCGCCGTCATTGTCTGTAACAGTTAACTTGAAGGTATAAGTTCCTTCTACCAGGTTTCCGATAGCTGTTGTGGACGAGCCTGGATTTGCGATGTTATAGGATGCAGGTCCGTTGGTCTTTGTCCACGCATACGTACTGATCGATCCATCGGGATCGCTGGATGCGCTGCCATCGAGACTGGCAGTATTTACAGGAAGAGTGATCGATACATTTCCGCCTGCATTGGCAACCGGCACTTCATTGGCTGGTGGTGGCGGAGCGGCGGCGGCATTCACGATGACCCTCACGGTAGAGGTGGCCGTTGCGCCTACATTATCAGTTACCGTTAACTTGAAGGTGTATGTTCCCTGTGTAAGATTAACGACGCTTGTAGATGAGGACCCGGGATTTGAAATAGAATAGGATGTTGGACCATTCGTCTTCGTCCATGTATAATTCGCGATCGTGCCGTCGGGATCGGTTGATGCACTGCCGTCGATGGTGGCGGTGTTTACCGGCAGGGTGATCGTGACATCGCTGCCTGCATCGGCAACCGGTGCTTCATTAGCTGGCGGTGGCGGCGGAGGCGCTGCATTTACAATGATGGTGACGGTTGATGACGCCGCGGCGCCACCGTTGTCGGTCACGGTCAATTTGAAGGTATAGGTTCCCTGAACGAGATAGTTAAGCGCGGTTTTCGCGGCACCCGGTGTTGACAGGGAGGAGCCGGCCGGTCCACCCGTCCTGGTCCATGCATAAGTACTGATGGAGCCATCCGGATCGCTCGATCCGGTACCATCCAGTGTAGTGAAATTCGTTGGTAGGGTCATCGTCACATTGGCCCCTGCATTTGCCACCGGCACCTGGTTAGGTGGTGGAGGCGGAGTTGCCACGGCCGGATTCACCGTCACGGTTACGGTGGCCGAAGTAGTAGCATCGGAATTATCCGTTACTGCTAATTTGAAAGTATATGTTCCCTGGGTAAGATTTGTAATAGTCGTTGTTGCGGATGTCGGGTCAGTGATCGAATAGGATCCGGGTCCAGCGGTCTTGGTCCAGGCATAATCACTGATCGTACCGTCTGGGTCCGAAGAGGCGGTTCCATTTAGTGCCGTCGAGTTTGTCGGAAGGGTGATCGTGATATTGCCGCCTGCGTTTGCAACAGGAGGTTTATTGGGAGTGGGTAAAGAGAGCAAAGGCTTCACATCCACCACCACGGTATCCGATGAACTCATTCCGTTGT
The DNA here is from genome assembly GCA_035488975.1 of Chitinophagaceae bacterium. Lineage (GTDB taxonomy): Bacteria > Bacteroidota > Bacteroidia > Chitinophagales > Chitinophagaceae > DATHKS01. The sequence continues at coordinate 1,774 of DATHKS010000125.1, forward strand.
TGTCTGTAACGGTCAGCTTGAACGCATAGCTTCCCTGGATCAGGTTGAGAAGAGTTGTAGTGATGCCCGCAGGATCCAGTAAGGAAAAAATCGTCGGACCGCTGATGCGGGTCCATTTATAGCTTGCGATCGACCCATCGGGATCGTATGATTGGGATCCGTTGAGGGTTGTCAGTATTGTTGGAAGTGTAAGGGAGATATCGTTACCAGCCTTGGCAACAGGCGCCTTATTCGCTGGTGCGCTGATGGCGGCAGGCGCCACATCGTTATAGGTTGCATTGGCATTGCCCAAACGGAATTCATCGATATAGAGGACCTTTTGCGTTGAATTGGTATTTCCGCAGCAGGGCATATCCTGTGGATTCCAGGGCCATTTATAGATACCCATCTTGAAGAAGGGCGCTACGGCATGGTTGAAACCGACGGGACCATTGCGTGTGTACACTTTCGTTCCGTCTTTCCAGATCTCCACCACCCCATCGGAGCCGGTTGAGAATCTTATATGAAACACGAAATCCGTCCAGGCGCCGATAGCTATCGGGGCGAGGTCGGCTTTTAATTCACTGGCGGAACTGGCAGAGGCGGAAGCGGCCCACCTGATATCGAGTCCCCATCTTCCGTTATCGATAATGAAATCAAAGGGAGACTTCATTTCGGTTTCCCCGGCCGACCCTACATCGTGCCATTGGTTGACGACTTCGAAGAGGTTGGGTTGGTCAATGATGTAATCCTTGGGGATGTAATAGCTCATGCCATACCATCTTTCCAGGGGCATCTTGTCCGACGCGGGAAGGTTTACTTCAGCCCGGCGACCATTAGCAAAAAGATTATCAGTCTTATTTACTTCGAAACGAAGGGAATAACTTCCTGCACGGCTAACATCTGCGCTTTTTTGAATGGAATAAGAACAGCAGCCGCCTACGACCGCCCATTTGTTCACAGCATTGGTCTCTTCGCCGGTAGATTCAAAAATGATGTTTTGGCGTTGAGCAAAACTGTTAAATGAACCAAAGAAAGTGAAAGAGAGAAGTAAATAAAAAAATAGGCGTAAAGGTTTTACATAGGGTGTTTTGGTTTTCATACTAATCAGAGGTTTTTACATAATAGAATATTGGGGTACGTAGGGATCTAATCTCCAAAACGTTCAATCAGTCGAAAAAAAACAGGACTAAAAAATGCCAGATCAATCTTATTAAATCTAAGACAAATATTATACCAAGGCGGGGCATTATTTCCACAATGAATCAACAAAAAAGGGATAATCTTCCATATAGGGTAGTTTTGACCGACGCCCTCTACGAAATTGTACTAGAACAATTACGCACATGTTGATTAAGGTCAAGTTGCAGTTGTCAATCCAATTATCGCAACACAGGGAGGAAAAAGGAATTGGGAATTAGGAATAGGGAATTAGGCTTTATGAGAAGAGGCAATGCTGGTCAGTTGATAAGTTGATGGGTTGATAAGTTATTAGGAGAACCAAATAAAGGGATTAGGAATAGGGAATCAGGACTCCCCAGACATGATCTATTGGACAATTAGATGGCTCGAGTGAAGTTTTTGAATTTTTAATTTTGACTTTTGAATTTCTAACCACGGGGAACACAAAGAAGGCACAAGGGACACAAGGATATTGCTACCCAAAGACACCTTTTTACTTTTGAATTTTTACTTTTGAATTTAATATATTTTTCGATGTGGCAGTGCCGGATCAGCTGCAACCGCCCTGGTTTCCACAATTCAAACACTTGTAGCAGGTGCCGCTACGCATCATGATATGTCCACATACATTGCAAGCAGGTGCATCGCTCTGCATATTCTTTGCGGCGGCGTTCATGGCATTCATACCCGAGTCGGCTTTTACCGGCTGTGGCGGTACGGGCCGCTGGCTTCTCACCGGCTGTGGAGTTATATTGCTGCTGGAGGGCGTGATTCGGACATTGGATAGTTCCGGTTCCACGTATTCAAGCCCGGAGGGAACATCGTCCCAATCGTCTGCGCCGGTATTCATGATCTCCGGCTTATCCTGCACATGAACCAGGTCAGTGCGTCCGAGATATTCATAGCCCAGTACACGGAAAATGAAATCCACGATGGAGGTGGTCGACTTAATATTCGGATGCTCTACGAATCCTGAGGGATCGAACTTGGTGAACGCAAATTTATCCACGAATTCTTCCAATGGCACTCCGTATTGCATGCCGATCGAGATCGAAATGGCGAAACAGTTCATCATGCTACGCATAGTAGCCCCTTCTTTTGCCATATCGATGAAGATCTCGCCCAGGGTGCCATCGCCATATTCCCCTGTACGGAGAAATATAGCCTGGCCATTGATCTTCGCTTTTTGAGTGAAGCCGCGACGTTTAGCCGGGAGGGAACGCCGCTCAACGATACTCGCCAGCTTGCGCTTAAGCTTGGTATCGGGTGATGATTGAACCCTCTTCTGCACTTCTTCCAGCAATTCCTCTACGGTAAGCTTACCCATGTCAACGATATTCGATTCCTGTTGCGTGGGAAGGGTAGCAGAAATCGATTCTTCTTTAACCGGCGAAGCCGTTGCGGCTGTTACCTTCTTCTTCTTGTCCGACTTGTTGCTCAGTGGCTGGGAAAGCTTGGACCCATCACGATAGAGGGCACAGGCTTTCAATCCCAGTTTCCAGCTAAGCAGGTAAGAGTCGGCGATCTCGTCCACGTTTGCTTCGTGGGGAAGATTGATCGTCTTGGAAATGGCGCCGCTGATAAATGGTTGCGTGGCGCCCATCATGCGGATGTGGCC
>DATHKS010000126.1:0-5683 GCA_035488975.1 Chitinophagaceae bacterium
CCTTCGGCCTCGAGTACTTTTCAAAGCCGCAGCGCTTACTTACCTATAGCGTATCGACGAGATTCGGGGGATACTATGCGGGCGGGAACCGCAATAGTATAACGGCTGATATCGGTTATCGATTCCAGCCATATGTCGGTATCACTATGAGCGCGGCATACAACCGGATCGAGTTGCCTCAGCCATGGAATACCATGGAGTTTTGGCTGATCGGTCCCCGCATCGATGTCACGTTTACCAATAAGCTCTTCCTGACCACATTTGTGCAATACAATAACCAGCAAAAGAACCTGAATCTCAATACACGATTTCAATGGAGATACCGGCCGGTGTCCGATTTGTTCCTGGTTTATACCGACAACTACTATTCCGATCCGCTGCTGATAAGGAACAGGGCGTTCATTTTGAAATTGACGTATTGGTGGAAAAATTAGGGTTGTCAATTCGAATAAGGAGTAGGGAATTAGGAATAAGGAATTAGTCTTCATTCGAAGATTCATCTCAATCTGGAGAATATCCTTAACCGGATATTTATGGTCGGGAAGCCGATCAAACGATAAGTTCAGCATGAACGGAGCCTGGAATGATTCTTCTAATGAAGACTAATTCCCAATTCCCAATTCCCAATTCCTTACTCCATCACCGGTAGCTCCACATACGTCGCATGACCTGGCGAATGCCAAACCCGTTGTTCAGCCTTTATAAAGTCAGAGTCTCCCGCTTTGAAGATATTGGGTACATACTTCTGTGGGTTGCGATCGATAAGCGGGAACCAGGTGCTTTGAACCTGTATCATTATCGCGTGGCCCTTTTTAAATGTGTGATTGATATCATGCAGATCTATTACGAACTCCTCCGGCTTCCCAGGCGTCAACGGCGAGGGCTGCGAGAAACTCTTCCTGAACCGTCCCCTGAATACTTCCATTGCTACCGGTAGCTGGTAACCGCTCATGGAAAGACTCCTGGAATCTATGGCAGGATAAATGTCAATGAGCTTTACGATCCAATCGGCATCCGTTCCCGTAGTGCTTGCAAACAAATGCGCCTTGATCTTCCCCGTTACGGTAAGATCCTCAGTCAATGTATCCAGGACAAAACTTATCACATCGGGCCTGCCGGTAACAAAACGCTGATCCTCCACCTGCCACGGTCTCCAGCGGCTGCCGGGACCATAGGTCGCTTCAATGGGCAGGCTGCGATATGGCACAGGCTTCGCCGGATCGCTGGTGTATGCGGTGAACGCAGAGCCTGTTGCAGGCTGCGTAAAACTGGCCTTATTGCCGGGCGCTGCATATAGCTTCCGGACAATAGCCTCCTTTGGCGGCCAACTCGTATATGTCTTCCATTGATTTGACCCCGTCTGGAAACATACCGCTTCATCAAATTTCCCATCGCCCGTGCCCTTCAGCCAATGGTCGAACCATTTCTTCTGAAGCTGGCGAAACCATACTCCCGTTTTCGATCCAAATGCGATCCGGCCAAGGCTGTCCCCGCTGGCCCTGCCCCACTGCCCATGATTCCAGGGGCCGAGCACGATATAATTTCGATTGAAGCTGTCCTTTTTTTCCATGTGCTCATACATCAGCTGCGGTCCATTGATATCTTCCTGGTCATAGTAGCCGCCGACATGCAATTGCGGGATCTGTGCATTGGAAACATAATTCAATGGGGAGTTCTTCTGCCAATAGGCATCATAGTCCGGGTGATCCACGAAACTATTCCAGGTCGGGATCTTGTTATGGAAATATTTCTCATTCACATTCTTCAGCGAACCTAACTTGAGGTACCAATCGAACAGGTCATATTGCGGAAAGGGAAAATTGCTGTCAGTTGTCTTATCGAATTCCACTTCATAGGAATATTCCATTCCATAGCTAAGCCTGAAGGCGCCATTGTGGTGAAAATCGTCGCCGAGAAAAAGATCGCCCATGCAGGCCTGTTCGGAGGCGGCCTTCAATGCCGGGTGAGGATCCACTGCTCCCACCAATGCCAACCAGCCTGGGTAGGAAATGCCCATGATGCCGGCCTTCCCGTTATTACCCGGCAGGTTCTTCACCAGCCAGTCAACGGCATCATAGGTGTCGGTACTTTCATCAACGGCGCCTTTTTGGGTACGATGAATGAGGGGCTGATGTATTTGCATGGTTCCTTCACTCTTATATTTTCCCCTTATGTCCTGGAAGACAAAAATATATCCATCCCTCGCCATTTCGGAGTAGCCGCCAAGCGAAGCGGCCGGAATGGTCGCACCTTCGGCAAGGGGATTGTCCGCCCCATAGGGAGTACGCTGGATAATGATCGGAGAAGGGGTCTTCGCATCCACCGGGCTCATGATCACTGTAAATAATTTAACGCCATCACGCATGGGGATCATCACGGATGATTTCCTGTAATTGGCGATCGTATCCGCCTGGGCGAACGCAACGGAACACAGGAGGATCAATATTAAATTCGACGCGAGTTTCTTCATGTTATTTTATTGTGGAATGAGAAAGTTTTAAAGGTAAGAAAGTCCGCACTCTTCACCCGCCGGGCCCTGCCGGGCCAGGCTCACCGTGCTCATTCTTCTCTAAAAATTGCCGAATGATGCTTTAAATTACGGCATGATATTTTGATTGTATTGCTAAGAAATATTCACCCATAAAACAATACTTATGGCAAAAGGTAAAACACTTGGCATTCTCCTGGCCGGAGCTGCCGCCTACGGACTTTATCGTTATTCCAAAATGACCGCCGAGCAGAAAAAAGAGCTCATGAAGAAGGGCAAAGATTTCATGGATAAAAACCTGGGCGACCTGGGAAATATGTTTGGCAAGAAGACGGCTAAGGCTGGAAAGTAAGCGCTATTGACGTCAATCGTGAATCGTGAATAGCGGCAGTCTCAAGATTGTTTAAACCATTGGTGTCTTCCAAATGCTATCGAGACGTTTAGGAAAAACACAAAGATCGGAGGCTATTCGCGACTCACGATTCACGTTCTTGTTCTTGCATGTTGGTAACAAATATCGAATGTATTTGAGGAGGCTTTCTCTAATGACGATCCCGCATCCGGCAGGTCAACGGGAGGGGGCAATATGTTTGTAGCAAATCAGCATCCCCACGCATCCATTGCCCCAGCGGGGCAACATGTGAAAAACCATTTTCTGTCACATCGTGCATTAATATAAACGACCCTTGCGCCGGCGGGCAACATTTGCGTGGCACGCCCACAAACCGAGGCGACCCTTGCCCCAGAGGGGCAATATGTTTGTAGCAAACCAACACACCCACGCATCCTTTGCCCCAGAGGGGCAAGGGTCGCCTCGGTTTGTGGACTTGGACTTGCTACAAACATGCTACCCCCGGCCAGAAGTCGGTTATGTTGATCCGCGATATGCTGTAAAGTCAATGGTCCTCAAAGTACCCGCAAAACTCAGCGCAAGAGGGCAGATTCACGTAACATGCCCCAAAAAACAAATTATGCGCCTTCTTCGCACCCCGGCGGCTCCGGCAATTCCTCTCCAGTCCGGGATTAACAATTTTTTGCATTTCCTCCATGTTGCTTCCTGAACAGTTTTCCATCTAATAAGTAGAACAAAACTTTCATTATGGAAACACACACTACTCAACAGGAAGTTTTACTTTTTACCGGCACCGGTTTTTCTTCCAGGCAGACTTGCGAAAAAACCGACCCCGCCAAGGCGGATCAGCTGAGCGATCGTGAACGGTTGCAGGATGCGTGCTGGAATGGACTTGTCCAGGAAATGTTGCCTGAATTATTTACCGGGCAGGGCATCGACCGGAATATCTTTCTCTGGAAGGTGACGGAGGGGAAATCCTTCCTTGAACTCGATCTGGGTGAATTTCCCGAGGCAAAGGATAACTTTTTCTCCATCGATCCATATTGCTTCCTGGCGGCTGAATCCCTCAGTTAACATGGAAAATTCGGTATGAACGGAGCGCAAATACCATCCCCGGCAGTTCGTATTCTTACCTTAAAAAACGAGTACTTCTGAGATTGTCCCGGATTGGAAAATGGTCTTGTTTTGTATCATATCCAATGACTATGAAATTAATGATGTACATAGGCAACGATCTCATCGAAGCCGTACCGCTGGAAGATGCAAATATTCCTAAACCCGGATACCTGGGTAATTTCAAACGAAACCTGAAAATGAAATACAGGGAACTGATCCAACAGTTTCCCGATCCACCGGAGTTTTTGGTGATAGAACCGATGGCAACGCAGTTGAGCGCAGTTGGATAGAATTAGGAATTGGGTATTGGGAATTGGGAATCAGGCTTCATCAGAAGCGAACTATGAATTTGTAAAACCCTCTCCCACACGTTTCATTCCTCTTCGGCAACTCGCAAAGCCAAACAGTTGCCTATTCCAGCCATAAGCAAACCAGGGACTCTCGCTATTCACGACCTGCCTGCCGGCAGGCGGGTTACCGATTCACGATTCACGTATTAAACCCTTCCTCCCCAGAGTTCTCACGACGCCTCACGACGCCGCCGCCTGCTTCTTTGCAAACTCACTCCTTATTACATTCAGCGCACCTCCAGCCTTGAACCATTCTATTTGCTGTTCATTGTAGGTATGGTTCACCATGATAATGTCGCTCGTGCCGTCGCTGTGGTTCAGTTCCACCCGCAACTGCTTACCGGGAGTAAAAGAGGTTAAGGTCTCTATATCGATATTGTCATCTTCCTGGATCTTATCATAATCGGCCCTGTCATCGAAGGTGAGCGCCAGCATTCCCTGCTTCTTCAGGTTGGTCTCATGAATACGGGCGAAGCTCCTCACGATGATCGCACGCACACCGAGATGGCGCGGCTCCATCGCCGCATGTTCGCGCGAAGACCCTTCTCCATAGTTCTCATCGCCGACCACCACACTACCTACACTGGCAGCCTTGTAAGCGCGGGCCGTTGCCGGTACCGGGCCATATTCTCCTGTAAGTTGATTCTTCACCAGGTCGGTCTCGTTGTTGAAATAGTTGATCGCGCCGATCAGCATATTGTTACTGATATTGTCCAGGTGGCCACGGAATTTCAACCATGGACCAGCCATCGAGATATGATCGGTGGTGCATTTACCCTTCGCCTTGATCAGGAGCTTGAGCCCCTGCAGATCGGAGCCTTCCCAGGGTGCAAAAGCAGCCAATAACTGTAGTCTTGTACTATCCGCGTTAATGATGATCTTGATATCGCTACCATCGGCGGCCGGTTCCTGGTAACCCGCATCTTCCACCGCAAATCCCTTGGGAGGCAATTCAAATCCAATTGGCTCCTTCAGCAATACCTCTTCACCTTTATCATTTTTGAGTTTATCCGTAATAGGATTGAACGCGATCGTACCAGCAATGGCCATGGCCGTCACTATCTCCGGCGACGCTACAAAGGCATGCGTACTCGCAAGCCCGTCATTCCTTTTTGCGAAGTTCCGGTTGAAGGATGTGATGATCGTATTCTTGCGGTTCGGGTCGTCTATATGCCTCGCCCATTGTCCTATACAAGGTCCGCAGGCATTGGCCAGCACCACGCCGCCCACCTTCTCGAACGTCTTGATAAAGCCGTCTCTTTCGATAGTATAACGCACTTGTTCTGAACCGGGTGTGATAGTAAATTCTGAATTTGCTTTCAACCCCTTATCCATCGCATCCTGTACAATTGAAGCAGACCGGCTGATATCCTCATA
>DATHKS010000127.1:0-7578 GCA_035488975.1 Chitinophagaceae bacterium
GCGAAAATCCCTTGCCTGGGGGTCGAATTCGTTCAACCCCTTAATTTTTGCAAAGAGCGGTTCCCAGTTTTTGACCGGGTAAAGACTCAGGCATTCCTCAAATCCCCTGTTGATAACGAAGCGCAGACCATCCCCTTCCGGCAGCTGCTTCTTGAAGCCAGCTGGCAGTAAAAAGCGACCCTTCGCATCCAAAGTAGCCTCGAATTCTCCGAGAAAGTCCATCAGTATCAGGGGTTTGAAACAATTTTCTTGCTAATTAACACAAAATAACACTTTTTCCCACTTAAGAACTTGAATTCGGGTTTTTTATTTTTTCCACAGAGATAAATATTATACAATCCTTACTGGGGGCTTCTTCCAATGAAAAAGATGTAAAAAATGGAGAAATGACGGTGTATAAACTGTGAATTGCGGTGGGTAACGCGTGGATAACGCGGAGTTCGGCAGGATATTCCGGAGTAAGGAAGTTAAAGTCAAAATTAAAAAGTAAAAAATAGACTCTGTTCGAACAGAAGTTAAAACACTATTGAGTAGTGTTTATTTTTTACTTTTTCATTTTGACTTTTGACTTCTACCTTCTCTACTTGTAGTCCACTTGCAAAACGTCAGTACCTTTGCGCCTCATCAAACCGCGACAGTCAGTCGCAGCTTATGCATCCAAAAAATATTTCCATTGCCGATTTCAACTATGCATTACCCACCGAACGGATCGCTACACATCCATTACCGGAACGGGATTCTTCCAGGTTATTGATCTATAAGAATGGGAACATCACGCAGGATGTTTATCGCAATCTCGGTAATCATCTTCCGGAGAATTCACTATTACTCTTCAATGATACCAGGGTCATTGAAGCAAGGCTGATCTTCCAAAAACCTACCGGTGGCAACATCGAGATCTTCTGTCTCGAGCCGCATCAGCGCTACGCAGATATTACCAGCGCCATGCTTCAGCAGGGAAAGGTATGGTGGCAATGCCTCGTGGGCGGCGCTTCCAAATGGAAACCGGGACAGGTACTTGAAAAGAAAATAGGCGATGCCACCAACACCGTCGTTTTGCGCGCCGCATATGTGGAGAAGAACACCGGGCATTTCACCATCGAACTAAGCTGGTCGCCTGCGGACCTGACCTTTGCGGAGATACTGCATCATGCAGGGGCCATTCCGCTTCCTCCCTATATCAAACGAAAAGTTGAGGCATCGGATAGCGAACGTTATCAAACAGTATATGCAAGGACCGATGGCTCGGTGGCCGCACCTACGGCAGGATTGCATTTCACAAAGGCATTGTTCGATAGTCTTGCAAAGAAGAATATCGCTACCGAATACCTGACGCTTCACGTAGGTGCCGGAACATTCAAACCGGTGAAGGCTGCAACGATGGAAGACCATGAGATGCATGCAGAATTCATAGACGTTACGAAGAAAACAATTGAAAAGATCCTTGCTCATCTTCGCGGGCCGGTCATTGCCGTGGGCACTACTTCACTGAGGACCATCGAGAGCCTGTACTGGTTGGGCGTGCTGCTGCAGAATGGAAAGCAGGTTGACGAATCTTCCGGCGTGCTGGAATTAGGACAATGGGATGCCTACGAGTGCGCGCAACAGGATGTGCCAGCGGAGAATGCCTTGCGGAGTCTCCTGGATTGGATGGATGAACATGCGAGCGATAATTTAATAGCAAAGACGCGCATCATCATTGCGCCGGGATATAAGCCGAGGATAGCGCAAGCACTGATCACGAACTTTCATCAGCCACAATCTACACTGCTCCTGTTACTGGCCGCCTTAGTTGGAGAAGACTGGAGAAAGATCTATGATTATGCGATGGAAAATGATTTCAGATTTTTGAGCTATGGAGATGGATCGTTGATTCAATTTGGCAATTTGGCAATTTGGTAATTAGATAATGCCGCGTGCCGCTATTAGTAATGACTTTACTGATGAAGATCATTGGCACATTGTCAAATTGCCAAATTATCAAATTGTGCTAGTTCTTTCGTAACGGCAATTCCACCACAAACGTACTCCCCTTACCCAGCGTACTATCCACTCGTATTTCGCCGCCATGCGCCTGCACCATGGTCTTCACATAGCTGAGTCCGAGGCCGAAACCTTTTACGTTGTGCAGGTTGCCGGTATGTGCACGATAGAAGCGCTCAAACACGCGCTTGATAGTTTCCTTGCTCATGCCAATGCCATTGTCCTCTACTCTTATTACCAGGTGCTTCGGTGTGTTCTGCGTAGTGATCTTCAATTGCAGCGGCGCATTATCCTTTGAATACTTCACCGCATTATCGATGAGATTATTTATCAGGTTGGAAAAATGTACTTCATCGGCATTGACCAGGTCGTTCTCGGCATTCAGCAACACTTCCGCCCTGCCTTTCTTATCCTGCAGCTGCAACGCAAAATTATCGACCACTTCCTTTATCACTTCATGCACGTGCACCGGTACGAGATTGAGATCCACTTCCTGCCGTTCGAGTTGTGAAGCCTTCAGTATGGTCTCTACCTGCCTGTTCATGCGCTGGTTCTCTTCCTTGATGATCGAACTGAAATAACCGATCTTCTGGCGGTCCTGCAGTACCTTCTCATTCTTCATTGCATCCACTGCCAATGAAATCGTCGCTATCGGCGTCTTGAACTCATGCGTCATGTTATTGATGAAATCGTTCTTTATATCGCCGAGTTTCTTTTGCCGCAACATCGTATGCACCGTAAGGTAAAATGCGGCGATGATGATAATGGTGAACAATACGGCCATGATGATGCGGAACCGGAGTTTCTTGAGCGCGAAATCCTTCCAGTCGAGGGCTACCACGGTCAGGCTTTCCTCCACCGCCAGGTTCTCGGCCGCCGATCCGCTCGGCGCCAGCAGTCCGAAGCCCTTCGAATAATTGTGCACGGTGTCGTCGAACTCGCGGTCGAAATTCTTCGACTGCCGCTCGATGATGGAACGCATCCCATTTTGTGGACTTACCGTGGCCAGTACGAACTCGAATTTTACATTGTCCAGTTGCACCTCGTTGAATGCCGCGGCGATCTTCTTCTCCAGGTCTGCCGAAGTGAAGCGCTTGCCAATACTTATCGGTCGCAACAATTCCAGCGTGAAGTCGTCCGGGAAGATCGCATTCGAGCTTTTATTCGGGGCGAGATAGCCTCCTTTGTATTGGGCGAGCTCCTGCCCGACAATATCCACAGCACGATCGACCTTTTCCTTGATCTGCTCCTCTTTCAGGAGGATCATGTTGCGTAGCCAGGAAAGTTGAATGACAATGATCCCGATGAGGGAAATGGAGATCAGTATGATGATAATAGTAAATACTCTTTTCAAAGTAAACGTGCTTATTTATCTGAAAGATATTTGTTTTTTATAAGATGTGCTATTCCTTGTCGCTTCATTATCACTATGGCGGTGGCATCCTCCAAAAATACTAACTCCCGCTGCAGGAAGTGATATGCCGGGCTCCCGGGCTCTCTTTTTAACTTGCCTTTATGCCGCTACTGGAGCGTCAGAATTTTGGTGGCGCGGGTTAATAAAAAGATTTTATATCCTAACTTGAAGTATGATTGAACCCGGACCAGGAGTACTGTTGATTGCAGATCCATTTCTGAAGGACCCGAATTTCTTAAGAACGGTCGTGTTTCTGTGCGAACACAAGGAGGAAGGAAGTTTCGGCTTCGTGCTTAACCGGCGATATGAGAATACGCTGGATGAATTGATCCCGGAAGTTGACGGCGTGCGGCTCCCCGTGTACTATGGTGGCCCCGTACAGATCGACAGCATCCACTTCCTTCACCAATACCCCGAGGATATCCCCGGCGGTGTGGAGGTGCTGAAAGGCGTGTATTGGGGTGGCGATTTCGAGAAGGCGGTCGAACTGATCAAAAACGGGGGAATAGACCGGAACCGGATACGCTTCTTCATCGGTTACTCGGGATGGGGCACCGGCCAGCTGGCAGAAGAGATGATGGAGAAGACCTGGTTGACTGTCGAGGCCACGCGCAGCCTGATCTTTCATAAGACTGCGGAGGAGGTCTGGAAAGAATCGCTTAAACATCTCGGGGGCGATTATGAGATAATGATCAACTTTCCGATTGATCCGCAACTAAATTGAGTTTTTTTGAACCACGAAGACGCAAAGGAATACAATTTGCCAATTTGATAATTTGGCAACCTGCCTGCACCGAGGCTTCGGCAGGCAGGTGTGCCAATTGTGCGTGCTATTGGAATCCCTTTGTGTCCCTTGTGCTTTCTTTGTGTTCTCCGTGGTTAAATTGTATTCCTTTGTGTCCCTTCGTGCCTTTGTGTCTTAGTGGTTCAAATTTTCGTCTTAGTGGTTCAAAAAAAACCAGATCTTCAACCAAATCTAACTCATGAAACGACTTTCGTTCGCATTGCTTCTAAGCCTTAGCTTCTTTCTCTCTTCCTGTGATCAATTGAAGCAGATCGCATCGGCGCTGGCTCCGTCGGAATTTGAAATGGCGGCGGGTCTGAAAGATGCTTTATCGCAGGGCCTCTTTCGTGGCTTCGATGCGTTTGCGAATCCCAACGAGGGAAGTCCATTGGTCCGTTTCGCCTTTCCCGGCGATGCGGCGAAGATCGAGAAGACATTGAAGGACCTGGGCATGACGACCCTGGTTAACCAGGTAACGGTCAAATTCACCAATGCAATGTCATCGGCCGTTGTTGCCGCGAAGCCGGTCTTCCTGGATGCGGTGAAGCGAATGACACTGAGAGATGTCACCAGCCTTCTTATTACAGACAATACACATGCGGCCACAGATTATTTCAAGTCGACCATGTCACCGCAGTTGATGACGGCCTTCCGCCCGATCGTGGACAGCACGGCCAATCTCAATGGAGCGAATAAGGAATGGAGCAATCTGGTAGGCGTGTATAATAAGATCCCTTTCATAAACAAACCGCTCGAGAGTAGTTTGACGGATTTCATTGCCGCCCGCGCCATCGACGGCATGTTCCTGAAAGTAGCGGAGGAGGAAAACAATATCCGTACGAAATACGAATTCCGTAAGACGGATATGATGAAGAAGGTGTTTGGATACGCGGAAACAGAATTGAAGAAAAGAAAGGCGCAATAGAATTTGACAATTTAGTAATTTGATAATTGGCAATGATCCTTATCAGTAGAGTCATCACTGATAAGAGCATGCAGCATTATCAAATTGCCAAATCATCAAATTGTCAAATTGAAAAAGGGATCAACCGCCCTGGGCGGTGGTTTCTACCGGTACTGCACCTTCTGCCAACACAGTTATTTTATTGTCGAGCACTTCAACAAATCCTCCCTGTATATCGAAGTAGGCGAGATGATTTTGTTTATCCTTTAATACTTTTAGCCGGCCGGCCTTCAATGCACTCACCAACGGTGCGTGCTTGTCCAATACCTCGAACGATCCGCTGATGCCGGGCAACTGAACCCCATAGACCTCGCCGCTATAAAGCTTTTTTTCTGGTGTAAGTATTTCTAAATTCACTGGAACAATTTGGCAACCTGCCTACCGGTAGGCAGGTTTGATAATTTGATAATTTGGCAATTTCAACACTCAACAATTTGTAGTGCTCTTCCCGGGAGCATTATCAAATTGCCAAATTATCAAATCACCAAATTGTATTACTGCGCTTGCGCCATCAGCTTCTTACCCTTCTCCATCGCATCATCGATATTACCGACAAGGTTGAAGGCCGCTTCCGGGTATTCATCTACTTCGCCATTCATGATCATATTGAATCCGCGGATCGTTTCCTCGATCGGAACGAGTACACCCTTCAGACCCGTGAATGCTTCGGCCACGTGGAAAGGCTGTGAAAGGAAACGCTGCACCTTACGCGCACGCGATACCACCAGTTTATCTTCATCGCTCAACTCATCGAGACCGAGAATGGCAATGATATCCTGCAGCTCCTTGTAACGCTGCAACATGAGTTTTACATTATTCGCACAGTTGTAGTGTGCATCACCAACGATCAATGGCGTCAGGATCCTCGAAGTAGAATCCAATGGATCCACCGCGGGGTAGATGCCTAAGTCGGCGATCTTACGCGACAGTACAGTGGTCGCATCCAGGTGAGCGAAGGTTGTCGCCGGCGCCGGATCCGTCAAGTCATCCGCCGGTACGTACACCGCCTGCACGGAAGTGATGGAGCCGTCTTTCGTGGAGGTGATCCTTTCCTGCATCAGTCCCATCTCGGTTGCGAGTGTAGGCTGATATCCTACTGCGGAAGGCATCCGTCCAAGGAGCGCCGATACCTCGGAACCCGCCTGGGTGAAACGGAAGATATTATCAACGAAGAAGAGGATGTCGCGTCCTTTGCCCTGGCCATCGCCATCGCGATAATATTCCGCAATGGTCAGACCGGAGAGAGCCACCCGTGCACGGGCACCGGGGGGTTCGTTCATCTGTCCGAATACGAAAGTGGCCTTGGAGTCGGCAAGTTCTTTCATATCCACCTTGGAGAGATCCCAGCCGCCTTCTTCCATGCTATGCTTGAAGGCTTCTCCATATTTCATGATGCCTGCTTCGATCATCTCTCGCATCAGGTCATTTCCTTCACGCGTTCTTTCGCCAACACCCGCAAATACGGATACACCGGCATATGCTTTTGCGATATTGTTGATCAATTCCTGGATCAATACGGTCTTTCCTACGCCCGCACCACCGAACAATCCGATCTTACCACCCTTGGAGTAAGGCTCGATGAGATCGATGACCTTGATACCGGTAAACAAGATCTCGGAAGCCGTGCTGAGGTTCTCGAAAGCCGGGGGCTTCGCGTGGATGGGCCGTCCATTCTCCTTTGAAACCGCAGGAAGTCCGTCGATAGGGTCACCCGTTACGTTGAAAAGGCGTCCCTTGATGGCCTCACCTACCGGCATGGCGATCGCCTTTCCGGTATCATATACTAGTGTGCCGCGTACGAGTCCTTCGGTACCGTCCATTGCGATCGTCCGTACACTGTCTTCGCCCAGGTGTTGTTGTACTTCGAGTACAAGTGTTTCGCCATTTTCCTTTTTCAATTCCAGTGCGTTGAAGATCTCGGGAAGGTTGCCATTGAACTGAACGTCAACGACCGCGCCAATGATCTGCTTTACTTTTCCTGCGTTTGCCATATATAAAGGAGAGTATTTATTTTGGCCGCAAAGGTAAGGGGGTGAAGGCAAAATGGGAAATCCAATCCGGTAATTCTCATTCCATTCAATATTGTGGGGATAAGTCACGCATCTCGTCATTTCCAGGCAGCAGAAACCGCCAAAATAGCCCCGGGCCGGCATGAAAAAGGGCGCTACCCTGCGGGTGCGCCCTTTTTCATTTTCCATTTCAGCCTACCTCAATAGCCCGAGTTCTGGGGCAATGCGGTACCAAGGTCCACTTCCCTTTGCGGGATGGGGAGGACAAGCCTGGGAAAATCATAGGGGTGTCCGTTCACAGATATCTTCAGTCGTTTTACAGTAAAGAAGCGGTCGCCTTCGAAAGCCAGCTCCTTGTAACGTTCGGTAACGATCGTATTCGCGTCGGGAATGGAGCCAAGGCCTGCCAGTCCTGCCCGGGTCC
>DATHKS010000128.1:0-5686 GCA_035488975.1 Chitinophagaceae bacterium
TGCCCGGAGGTGAAAGTCGTGGCGCACATGGACACAGAAAGCTCGAGCAACTAGTGATCGCCGCCAGCGGCAGTTTCGACATTACGCTCGACGATGGCAAGAATAAGAAAACGGTAAGCCTGGCGCGTCCCTACATGGGACTGCATCTTCTTCCCGGCATGTGGCGCGATATAACGAATTTCTCATCCGGCGCCATCTGCCTGGTACTTGCCTCAGAACTGTATGATGAAAAGGATTACATCCGGGACTATACCGAATTCAAACAATTCAAGAACGGACCGCTCGTCTAGCGTCCTCTCAAATTAATATTTTTACGACATCCAATCCGTATATAAACCAATTTACCCTGCAGGCAATGCCTGGAAACTCAACAAACACATGATTAAATTTCTGGATCTTCAAAAAGTCAATTCTCAATATGCGCCCGAGATAAAGGAAGCCATAGCTAAAGTAGTCGACTCCGGCTGGTATCTTCTCGGCGAGCAAGTGAATGAATTTGAAAAGGCATTTGCCTATTATTGTCATACAACCCATTGCATCGGCGTAGCCAATGGCCTCGATGCACTCGTATTGATCCTGAAGGGTTACAAGGAAATGGGAGTGTTCAAGGACGGCGATGAGATCATCGTTCCGGCAAATACCTATATCGCGTCCATCCTCGCGATCACTGCCACCAACCTCAAGCCCGTCCTGGTTGAACCCGATATTCGTTCCTATAATTTAGATCTCAAGAGTGTCGAGAGCGCCATCACCACGAAGACGAAGGCCATCATGCTCGTGCACCTATACGGTCAGTGTGCCTATTCACACGAACTGAAAGACCTGGCCAAGAAGTATAAGCTGAAGATCATTGAGGATAATGCACAATCGCAGGGAGCTCTTTTCGAAGGCAAACCAACCGGTGGTCTCGGCGATGCGGCCGGCACCAGCTTCTATCCCGGGAAAAATCTCGGTGCGCTCGGTGATGGCGGTGCGGTGACGACAAGCGATACGGAACTCGCGACAATCGTCCGGGCACTTGGAAACTACGGATCGAAGACCAAATACGTCAATGATTATTCGGGACAGAACAGCCGTCTCGATGAGATCCAGGCTGCGGTGCTTCGCATCAAGCTGAAGAATCTCGACCGCTCGAATGCGAAGAGAAGGGACATCGCCAATCTCTACTTAAGTAAGATAAACAATCCCGGCACCGTGCTGCCGTTGGTGATAGATCCAGCCAGTCATGTCTGGCATCTCTTCGTGATCAGGAACGAGAAGAGGGATCTTTTGCAGAAATACCTTCTCGCCAAGAAAATACAGACGTTGATCCATTACCCGATACCTCCTCATAAGCAACAAGCGTACAAGGCCTGGAACGGACAAAGCTATCCAATCACGGAAAAGATCCACCGGGAAGTACTGAGCCTTCCTATTAGTCCCGTCCTCGAGATGGGCCAGGCCTTCGATGTAGTCAGTGCGATCAACGAATTCACCGACTAGTCATTCCTGTTTATAACGCATTGTTCATTCACCAAATCCCTTTTAACCGATCCCTGTTTACATGCTCGCTAAAGTAAAAAAACTGGCCGCTACTGATCTTGTGAAGGTCTCCTCACTGAATGCAGTCTCTGTATTCATTAAGATGATCGCAAGCTTCATCAGTATAAAGGTCGTTGCGAGTAATATCGGTCCGAGGGGTATTGCGCTTTTGGGACAACTGAATAATTTTTCTGCCATCCTTCTCAGCATATCCACGGGAGGGATCAATAGCGGCGTTACGCGTTATGTTGCGGAGCACAAGGCAGAGCCGAGCAAGGCTGCGGTATTCGTGCGGACAGGCTTCTGGATAACGGTCGCCTTGTCCCTTGTCACGGGCATTATCCTCATTCTCGGCGCCGGTTATTTTTCGACATTGATATTAAAGGATGTATCGTACACCTCCATTTTCATAGTATTCGGATTTACGATCATCATGTATGCACTGAATACTTACCTTCTCTCCGTCATCAACGGCAGAAAAGAGTTCAGGCTCTACGTGATCGTAAACATCACTAGCAGCATTTGCGGTCTCATCTTTTCGGTGATACTGGCCATTCAATTCGGCACATACGGTGCGCTGATCGCGGCCGTCACTTTTCAATCGGTCGTCTTCCTGCTCACATTGCTGATACTCGCGCGGAAGGAATGGTTCACCTGGACGTTGTTCACCGGCCGGTATAGCAAGGATGCAGCTCTCAAACTCGGACACTATTCCGTGATGGAACTCGTGAGCGCCGCAACGGTCCCTGTAAGCCAGCTTATTCTCCGCGATTATATCGTAGGGCATGAAGACATCGTGAATGCGGGTCTGTGGACTGCAATGAACCAGGTCTCGGGCATGTATCTGCTGGTGGTAACCGCCTCCCTCGGCGTGTACTTCCTTCCAAGGATGGCCGAACTGAAGACACAACGCGAGCTGCGCACCGAGATCGTCCATACTTACAAGATCATCCTGCCCGCATTGTTCGTGATGCTGGCAATGATATTCCTGTTCAGGAATACGATCATGCACCTTGTATTCAGCAGCAAATTCGAAGGAATGCAGGATCTCTTCCTGTATCAATTGATCGGCGACTTCTTCAAGATCGCGGGTTGGATCCTCGCCTGCCAGCTGGTGGCGAAGGCAATGACCCGGACATATATAATCACCGAGATCGGCAACCGCGCCTTCTTCGTAGGTGTGGGAATACTATTCGTAAATAACTATGGCACCATCGGCGCTACGATCGCCTATGCCATCGTTTGTTTTCTTTACTTCCTGGTAATGGTCTTCATTTTCAGGAAAATGCTTTTCTCAAGGCAATAATATCCTGTATCAATGAAAGGTAAGAGCATATTGATGATCTATGATCACCTGGAGACGGGCGGTATCGAGACGCTGATACTGCGCGCGACCCCATGGTTACTGGATCATGGCTATGAGATCAGGCTCATCCTGCGGCATAAGGGAAAACTATTCGACCAACTTGACAAACGCGTGGAAGTAAAAGTGTATGGAAGCCGCTACATCCGGTTGTTCCATCCCCGCCTTGCCCGATCTCTCTTTGCCGACCGGTTTTACGACGACCTCGATATCGTTTATACCTTTCGCCCGGAGGGCCTGTGGATAGCAAGCGTTCTCTCGAGGGTGAAGAAACGTGCATTGAAAGTGTTCAATTGCGTGTACCATCCGAGGGAATTCTTTTTCCATGGAAAAGATCATTATGAAACGGAATACTATTCCCGGATCATACTGCAGGGTTTCCCGAAAAAGAACCTGGCCTTCATGAACGTGCCCTGCCGCGTGCACCATGAAGAATTCTTCGACCTTGATCTTTCCGTCTCTCCCGTCGTGCCCCTGGCCGTCGATGTATCGAGATACCGTGACATCCAGCGCGCGCCGAGGAAGTTCAAGATCGTCTCCATCGGGAATTTCAAGACGTTCAAGACGTATAATCTATATATGATCGATGTAGTGGATCAATTGAAGAAACAGGGATTCGATATCGAATACGAGATATACGGGGATGGAGAACTTCGCCAGGAAATGGAAGGAAGGATCAGGAAGCTCGGCCTCGGCAACACGATCTACCTGAAAGGGCAGGCGAAATACGAACAGCTGCGCGACACCCTGACCGATGCCTATGTTTTCGTGGGATGCGGAACGGCCGCTATCGAGGCGGCGCTTTGCCGGGTTCCCTCGGTTGTGGGAATAGAGAATGTTCCGGAGCCAATGACCTACGGCTACCTGCATGATATGCCCGGGTTTGCAGTGGGTGAACAGATCGCCGGTGCGCCGCTCGTTAGCGTGGAAGAATTGATAAGGAATGTCTTTACCATGAGTGATGAGCAGTACCGCGATATTGCGGATGTCTCTGTCAACTATGCCAACCAATATGAACTGGAGAAGATCATGAAGGAAATGGATGCGCGGTTCTCCGATGATGATGCCCTGGCGACCTATGATTTTGCGGGGTTGAAAATGGGCGACTATACCTCATTCTACCTGGCGCGAAGCAGGAACTATGTCACGAGTAAATTCCGCACGTTGTGGCGGAAGATCAGCAAATAACTTTCGGCCGTAATCATTCTTTCATTCATGCCCATCCGTTTCAGAGTAAATATTCTTCTTTTCACCTTATACTTCTCTTGTCTCTATAAAGGAGCGGGTCAATTCATACGCCCGTTGTTTACTAACGGATCGGTCATCAACCTCTTCATCGATCTTCTCATCATATTCCTTGGGATAGTATCGATACCCACCGCATCGAAGAGAACCGTGAGAGGGCTATTCGTCCTGCTGATCATCTCCACGCTGACCTACCTGCTCAACAGCGGCAACAAGCTGGACGAGCATATCAATGGCCTGCGGGAATTGCTCAGCATCTTCATGCTGCTGATCATATTCAGTTCGCTTTCGAAGACGGGCTACCTCGACGATTTCACTTTGAGGTTCCGGAAGTTCGCCATGATATTCCTCGTGCTGCAGATTCCCATGGCGGTGTACCAGGTAAAGCAGTTCGGTATCGGCGACCGCGTCGGTGGCACCTATGGACTGTATGGAGGTTCGGGAGTATTGTCCCTTTCGATCTTCCTGCTGATATATTTCATCATAGAATACAAGGGAAGCGACCGGCCGCTGATGGAGAAGGGCAAACAACTCGCGCTACTGGCCGTGTTCCTGACGCCGATTTTCTTAAATGAGACGAAAGTATCATTCCTGCTGATCCCCCTGATGGTGCTGACCTTTACAAGCATTAAGCAATTGGGATCTTCGATCGCGCTGCTGTTACTGGCAGGCGGCTTCTTCTACTTCTTCTCTACCCAATATTCCGATCAAGGCGAAAAGGTCAGCAATCCCATCACGGAGATATTCAGTGAAGACTTTCTTGACTCCTATCTCAACGGGGACGTGATCATATACGAAGACGTGCCGCGCTTTACCAAGATACAGATAGGTGTCAAGCATCTCTCCAAGGACTACCGCATGCTGCTATTCGGCCAGGAGTACGGCGCCTTCAAGGGTGGAACGACGATGAAGCATTCGGCCTTCTCCGACAAGTATCAATGGCTGCTGGAGGGTACCATCCCCTACTTCTTCTTCCTGGTGATCTCCGGCGGACTTAGCCTGATCGCTCTCCTGCTGTTCACGCTGTTTGGCGAGATGTATGCCAAGCTTCCGGAGGGACAACAGAAATATTCGAAGGGGCTTATGAAATTCCTTACCATTGTTTTCTTCATGATGCTCTTTTATAACGATGCATTCCGGAATCAGTCATTTCTCATCATCTTTATTTATCTCATTTATTTTTCAAGAAATCATGAGCCCATAAACGAAGAGGAGGAGGAAGAGGAGCCACAGCTGGAGCCTGTCCCCCAGTTATGAAAAAACGACTACTCATACTATCCTATACGCAGTTCGGCTATCTCACCGATACGCTCAAGTATTGCGAGTATATCCGGGACGAGTACGATATCACCTATCTCGGTTGGGACTATGGCCTTCCGAAAATAGAAATGGACGGTGTGAGGATAGAATACATTTCAAGGGAAGGAAATATCCTGAAGAGGAATCTAACTTTGTTGCGTGCATTCAACCGGCAGTTAAATAATCAATACGATCTCGTGTTTGCCAACTACTTCAGGGGCGCCTGCCTGATCCGGTTATTGAACCCCGGTAAGAAGA
>DATHKS010000129.1:0-3499 GCA_035488975.1 Chitinophagaceae bacterium
TTCGGATCAGTTCATCTTCCCTCCCATCATCACCGGCAGAATGATCCGCAGGAAGAAGAAGCCGAATATGGCCAGCAACGGCGACCCCAGCACGAGACAGGCCCAGTTGAATTTGCCCACATAATAAAGATAGCCTCCACCACTGACGAGGATGATGCCGGCAAGAATGAGGAGGCCGGTAGTAATGAGTGAAGATCTGTCGACCGGGGTATTCTCCCGGAGCAATACAAAGAAAAACCCCCTGATAAGATAAAGTAGTATGATGCCCAGGAGAATGCACATGATCCAGAAGAGTACTTTCATTGATCGAAAGTATTCTAAAAACGTGAAGAACGTGAATCGTTACGCCGTTGTTGGTGTTCAAATTACCGATGCCTCTCATTAGGTCAGCACACCAACAACCGAAAATGAGAAGCTTCTATACGCCCTCTGACGGTAGCTAGCCAAATATCTTCTCATTAACCCAACCCCTTTTTTACCCACAATAATGACTCAGGAAGCCCCAATTGTCGTTTCCCGTATGATAGAATTGAGCAGAAGAATATTTGTATTGCTCCGGTAGTCTGCAAAGTCCTGCTTTTACCGGGTTGTCATGTATATAATCAAGCTTTTGCAGGTATACTTTATGAGTACGCAGCTCTATGCTAAGTGATTTCCGCTGCCAGAATTGATATTCCCTATCGATAGCACCGACTCTGAAATGTTCAAGCACAGCAGGATGCTTCACCTTGAGGTCCAATTTTATTTTTTGAGCTGTGTATTTGAGAAAGTCGCGTTGCACCTCCTCCGGCTGTAACCCGGCATTCATTTGCCAGATAAGGTGAAAATGATTGGACATGATAACGAAAGCATGTACCAGTACCCTCCTTCTGAGAGAAAGAAATCGGAGACTATTAACGATAATATCTTTATACTTATCAGGCTCAAGCAGTCTTTTCCAGTCAAGATTGGTTGCGGTGAAAAAGTGTGGATACTCAGTAATAATAGGTGCCATATCTGCGCACTAAAATACTTTTCTGAAGAAAAGGGCCAATGCCTTTAAGACGACAAATATTTAGTTTTAAAACGCCAATAGTGGTGTAAAAAAGTGATCTGCAGGTGTGCTTACGCCGTTACGCCGTTGTTGGTGTTCAAATAACATACTCCTCCATTAAGTTCGGCACACCAACAACCTGGTGTAATACGGTGCAAATAAATAAATTTCTATTCATTGAGTTGTTGGTGTACGATCCTATTGTTGAAATCACTATTTTTTGAACACCAACAACGGCGTAACGATTGACGACTCACGATTCACGTCGATGATTGGATCGACCCACTGCCACCATCGTTATGATCGCCGAAAGCAATAGCGACCCCGCCATGAATATGTACGAGGCACCGAATCCCTTTGTGGCGCCATTCAAATAGCCCACCAGGTAAGAGCCGGCAAAAGATCCCAATGCACCCAGGCTATTGATGAGCGCAATTGCGCCGCCAGCCACATTGCGCGGTAATATTTCCGTGATGATGGCGAAGAAAGGTCCGTATGGCGTGTACATCGCCGCGCCTGCAACGATCAATAGTACATACGACAACCAGAAATTGTCAGTTCCAACCAGGTAGGAACTATAGAAAGCGATAGCGCCGATCAGCAGGAACGGCCAGATGAATATTTTTCTACTCAGCATCTTATCCGAGAAATAAGAAGCCGTAAGCATTCCTATGATCGCAAAGAGGTAGGGAACGGATGAAAGCCAGCCCGTGGTCTCTATACTCATGCCCGGCGCGGCCTTGATGATCGAAGGAAGCCACATCACAAATCCATACACGCCAATACTCCAAAGCGCGTATTGAAGACAGAGAAGTATCACCGTTCTCGACCGGAATGCCGCCGCATAGTTCTTCACCGGCTTTATGCCCTGCTGTTCCAGCTGCAACTGATCCTCCAGTGCATTTTTCTCCGCATCCGTCAGCCACTTCGCATCCTTCGGCTTATCGTTTACCAGTCGCCACCAGAAGAAGGCCCAGACGATGGCAGGCAATCCTTCCACGATGAACATCCATCGCCAGCCCACCGATTTTATGAGATATCCCGAGAGGATCGACATCCAGAGTATCGTGGCGGGGTTGCCCAATATGAGAAAGGTATTCGCGCGTGAGCGTTCCGATTTCGTGAACCAGCGGCTAAGGAAGACAAGCATCGAGGGCATCACTGCACTCTCGACAACGCCCAATAAAAACCGGATGACGATCAATGCATTTACATTGCTGACCATCCCGGTGGCCATTGCAAGTCCACCCCAGAGAATGAGCGACCAGAAGATGAGTTTCTTCGCGCTTCGGTTTGCCGCATATATGGCGCCCGGTATCTGGAAGAAGAAATAGCCGAGGAAGAAGAGCGATCCCAGCAACGATGACATCGACGATGTGATCTTCAAATCCTCTGCCATGCCGCCTGCGGCCGCAAACCCGAAGTTCGCTCTGTCGAGATATGCCAGGCTATACGTTATGAAGGCAATTGGTATCAGTCGATACCAACGCTGCCGGGCAATCGTTTGTGACATGAGTTACAACTTTACTTTTATCGCCGTTTGAAAGAGTCATTCATTTTTACCAGGTCCTCTTGCTCATCATCTCGTCAAGTTCGGCTCTTGTCATCTTGCCGAGGTCGGGGTGTTGGTCCAGCCATTTCAGGAACTCCGTCTTTATCGCATCTGTCCACTGGCTATCGATCTGACCTGTGCTATATTTATTACTCTTCACCATTTCAAAACCGAATTTATCCTTCAACACCACGAACTCCGCCATCCGTATCACCTGTTCTGCCAGGTGGGCGGGCACGAATAATACGCCTTCCTTTTCCGCGATCACGAGATCGCCGGGCAATACCATTACTCCACCGATACGAATGGGCGTATTCAATCCCATTAATACCATCTCCTGTAAAAAAGACGGGTGAAAATCACGCACGAAAGCGTTGAAACCTTTTATCTCGGACAACCCCTGCAGGTCGCGGGCCGCGCCATTGAAGATCACGCCGGTTCCCGTCTTACTGAAGATCGCATTACCGAGCGTACTCCCCATCAGCGTGCCGCCGTCAATCTTTCCGAAGCCATCCGCTACATACACATCGCCCTTGGTCAATACTTCGATGGGCCATGAATTCGTATTGCCGGCCCTCCCCTGCTTCAGCCCGCGTTCCTTGACCGTCTTCTCTACGTCGGGCCTGCTGGGCATGAACATAGCCGTCAGTGCACGCCCTATCACCGGTATCGTGTCATTCACCATTTTCCATCCCGCCTCGAACTGGTTGAGATACCCGAGATTCTTCAATACCGTCCAGGCATCATCCATACCGATATTCTTCGCGCGGTTTAAGAGGTCATCCGGGAGCTTCGGCCGTCCGTCGGGAAACCGTTCACCTTTCCATGAAGACGTCAGGAAGATGAGTTCTTCCTTCGGTATCGTCTGCGCATGCAGGCAAAAGGTTGTTAAGGCGATGAGGAAGGTCAGGAAT
>DATHKS010000130.1:0-9041 GCA_035488975.1 Chitinophagaceae bacterium
ATCATCACCATTTTTTTCTTGTTAGCCCTTGCGCAATATTCCCTCGCGCAGTTCGCGGTCGATCCTTCGGGGCGCTACCTGCTGAAGGACGGTAAACCCTTCTTCTGGCTCGGCGATACCGGGTGGGAGCTCTTTCAGCGACTCGATCTGACCGAGGCAGACAGGTACTTCAAACGGCGAAGCGAACAGGGCTTCACCGTTGTGCAGGCCGTCGTGCTCGCCGAGATGGACGGACTGCATACGCCGAATGCAAATGGCGACACGCCATTGGAGAACGACGATCCCTCGAAGCCCAATGAGAAGTATTTTAAACATATAGACGACATCGTTGATAAGGCAGCGGCCTACAACATCAACATTGGCATGCTTCCCACCTGGGGAGATAAGATATTCAAGGATAATTGGGGAACCGGTCCCGAGATATTCACCAATGAAGATATCGCCGCGCAATACGCGGGTTGGCTCGCTACGCGGTACAAGGATAAGAAGAATATCATCTGGGTACTCGGTGGGGATCGCCGGCCACGCGGAGAAAAGGATGTAGCCATCTGGCGCGCCATGGGGAATGCCATCATGAAGGCAACGAACAATAAGGCCGTTATTACCTTTCATCCGCAACCCAATCAACTCGGTTCGGCGGAATGGTTCCACCAGGACGCATGGCTAAGCCTGAACATGTTCCAGACCGGCCACTGCAGGGATGTTCCTGTATATGATCGCATACAGGCCGCATACAATCTGAAACCAGCGAAGCCCGTTCTCGATGGAGAACCCATCTATGAAGACCATCCCGTTTGTTTCAATTCAAAAGACCTCGGCACTTCTAGCGCGTATGATGTGCGTCGCTCGGCCTATCTCGATATTTTCGCGGGCGCATTCGGTCATACCTATGGCTGCCATGATATCTGGCAGATGTATTCTCCCAAATTCGCGCCGCTTAACGGCCCGCACGTGTTCTGGTATGATGCCATGGAATTGCCCGGCGCCAGCCAGATGATATTCCTACGGACACTGATAGAGTCTCATCGAATGACGGAACGCGTACCCGATCAATCACTCGTAAAGGAAAATGACACGAACCCGGCGGAACGCATACAGGCCACAAGAGGCAATGATTATCTGTTCGTGTATAGCACGGCCGGCAAACCCTTCACTGTGATCATGGGAAAAATAAAAGGAAAGATGCTCCAGGCCTACTGGTACGATCCGAGGAAAGGCAAGTCAACGGCGCTTGATGCAGTGGCGAATAACGGGACCAGGCTATTTACTCCACCTACTAAAGGATATGGCCAGGATTGGGTGTTGGTATTGGAAGATGCAGCGGGGAATTATCCCAAACCATAAAAAAATATAACTAACTAAAACAAGATGACGACACTTTCAAAGATCCTGATGATGTCTCATCGACCGCTTATCTTTATCTCGATACGCCAGGCTCCATGTTATCCGCATTGGCGCATGTTTCATTACGCATCGCAAAACTTAAAAAATGATGAACCCATTCCGAATCGGACCCGTACTGTTTTTCCTCGTCATGCTTTCATCGTGTATGGAGAATGCAAAACATGACAAGAAGAATGGCGACCTCTTTTCGTTCGACGATAACCAGGAACCACGTTGGAGCTCACCCGAGAATCCCAATGGTATTAAAGGCGAAGGAGGAACAACCAACAATAGTGCAAAGGGACATCCGTACGATACGATAGCTGCGGGTGCATCGCTCGATCTGCTGAATATAAAAGAACAGGGGATCATTCGCCGCATCTGGATCACGATCAACGACCGCAGTCCCGAAATGCTGCGGGCATTGAAGCTGGAGATGTTCTGGGATGGAGAGACGCAACCGGCAGTCTCTGTTCCCTTCGGTGATTTCTTCAGCGTCGGGCTTGGCCGGATGACCGTTTTTCAGAATGCACTCTTCGCGGATCCCGAGGGAAGATCGTTCAATTGTTTCATCCCGATGCCGTTCAGGAAAGGAGCGAGGATCACCGTTACCAATGAATCGGGCCGGCGACTGAACAATATTTTCTTCGATGTCGATTACACGCTGGTAAAAGATTGGAACGACGACAACCTGTATTTTCATGCCACCTGGCATCGTGATACGGCCACGCAACTGGCAAAGGATTTCGAATTATTACCAAGGGTAAATGGTAAAGGAAGCTTCCTGGGAGTGAACATCGGAGTAAACGGGAACCCGCGATACAAGACCTCGTGGTTTGGCGAAGGAGAAGTGAAGATGTTCATCGATGGAGATACCGATCGCCCCACATTGAACGGCACGGGCACGGAAGACTATATCGGCACGGCCTGGGGACAGGGTAAATTCATCAATCAATATACGGGTTGCACCGTAGCGGACGACAGTCTCCTTCAATGGTCGTTCTACCGCTTTCATATTCCCGACCCGGTGTACTTTAAGAAGGATTGCCGCGTGGTCATTCAGCAACTCGGCGGCGATATGCGCGATGCCGTTGCAACCTATCAACGGGAAGGAGCGCCGCTGATACCTGTTACAACGGGTGATGGAAAAATGCTGCATACATATTATAAGAAAGATAGCCTGGTGAAAATAGATTCACTCACGATTCCAAATGGTTGGACCAACTTCTATCGCTCGGACGATGTCTCGGCCACGGCCTATTTCTATTTGGAGAAACCGGTAAATGGTCTTCCTCCATTGCAGTCCGCTGGCATTCGTACCATAAACCTGCGTGTAAAACCATAGCTGTAAAATGAGGATCGGAGTAATACATTGCAGGAATATTTTAATGGCCGTGATTCGGCATGTATTTTCATTGCCTTGTATTCGCAATCATTTGTTTCATCCCGGCAATCAGGCAACCATAATACTGCTTCTATTCACGATTGACGATTTACGATTCACGTCCAAGATTCACGATTGGCGTTTCAATAACCAACATTAAAAATACGATATCATGAAAATTGTTGCACTTACCCTGTCATTATTACTGGGATGCTGTTGCCAGGCACAGAAACTCTCCGTCACGGGTCTTTCCACCGAACACAAGATCGATCCAATGGGTATCGGCACAGACCGTCCACGGTTAAGCTGGAAGCTTAGCGGCCCCGCGAGAAATATCGCACAATCCGCATACAGCATCCGGGTGGCAACCACAAAGGACTTCGCTAAGTCTTCCATAGTATGGGAGTCGGGAAAAATAAATTCTCCCGAATCCGTTCTTCAAACATATATGGGAAATGAATTGCTTCCAGGGACAAGATATTATTGGCAGGTGAAGGTCTGGGATGCGGTGCAGAAAGAGTCGGGATGGAGTGCCATATCATTCTGGGAGACGGGACTCTCACAAAATGACTGGAAGGCCAACTGGATAGAACCGCAACAGGATACGCTCCGTTACATACCGGCATTAACGGTGAGAAAGGAATTCTCCGTCGGAAAAAAGATAGCCTCGGCAAAGGCTTATGTCACGAGTCATGGCTTCTACGAATTATATCTCAATGGCAAGAAGGTCGGCGATGAACTATTGACGCCCGGTTGGACCTCCTACCAGAAGAGACTGCAATACCAGGTGTATGATATCACCGGGCATGTGAATGCCGGTAACAATGCAATTGGTGCGTTACTCGGTGATGGATGGTATCGCGGCGCATTGGGCTGGGTTGCCAATTTTGGTGTCTGGGGAAAAACGCTGGGCCTTCTCTGCCAGTTGAATATTATCTATACCGATGGAACCAGCGAGACCATTGTAACCAATAATACCTGGAAGGGATCATCCGATGGTCCGATTCTCATGAATGGTATTTATGATGGAGAGACATATGATGCCCGGAAGGAAATGAAGGGTTGGAGCAATGCTGGTTTCGACGCTGGCAAATGGCAGGCGGTGAAGCAGGTAAGTTATCCGAAGAACGATCTCGTCGCCATGCAGACGGTGCCGGTGAGGCGAATAGAGGAGATCATACCAAAACGCATATTCCGGACACCAAAAGGAACGCTTGTTGTCGATCTCGGCCAGAACATGGTAGGCTGGGTACGGTTGAAGGTGAAGGGAAATGCAGGTACAACCGTCACGATCCGTCACGCGGAAGTGCTGGACAAGTTCGGTGAATTCTATACCGACAACCTGCGTCACGCGCGTGCAACCGCTACATATACCTTGAAAGGCGACGGGGAAGAAATCTATGAACCACGGTTTACTTTCTTTGGATTCCGGTATGTTGCCATCGATGGCTATCCGGGCGAATTGCAGGCAGATGACATAACGGGTATCGTCATTCATTCCGATATGCAGCGAACGGGTAGTTTTGAATGTTCCGATCCGATGATCAACCAGCTTCAGCATAATATACAATGGGGACAGAAGGGAAACTTCGTTGATGTGCCTACCGACTGTCCTCAGCGCGATGAACGGCTTGGTTGGACAGGCGATGCGCAGGCATTCGTTCGCACGGCGGCCTTCAATATGGATGTTGCCGCATTCTTTACCAAATGGCTGAAGGACCTGGCCGCCGATCAAAACCCCGATGGCAGTGTGCCATTCGTGATTCCCGATGCGCTGCGAAACAATAGTGGAACATCCGCCGGCTGGGGCGATGTATCTACCATTGCACCCTGGACCATTTACAATGTGTATGGAGATAAGCGCATATTGGAAACACAATACCCCAGCATGAAAGCCTATGTCGATTACATAAAGAAGAAGGCCGGCGAAACTTATTTGTGGAAGGGTGGTAGCGTGTTCGGCGACTGGCTCTTCTATAAATCAATGAGACAAACGGAGAATGACGGCTATACCAGCCCCGACATGATCGCCACCATGTTCTTTGCTTACTCGACGAAGTTGCTAACGCAGGCGGCGAAGGCGCTGGGGAAAACGGATGATGAAAAAGCTTACACGGAATTGTTCGACAAGATCAAAGATGCATTTAACAGGAACTATGTCACACCCGAGGGCCGCATTGCCTCCGAATCTCAAACAGGCTATGTACTCGCCCTTCAATTCAAACTGCTGCCGGAACCGCTGCGGCCAAAGGCGGTTCAATATCTTGTCGATGATATAAAGGAACGCGGTAACCACCTGTCCACGGGTTTTCTCGGAACACCGTATCTCTGTCACGTATTATCGGAGAACGGCCGCACGGATGTGGCCTATGATCTCCTGCTCCAGCAAAGCTTTCCTTCCTGGCTCTACCCCGTGAAGATGGGCGCTACTACCATTTGGGAAAGATGGGACGGACAGAAAACGGACAGCACCTTCCAGGATATCGGAATGAATTCTTTCAACCACTATGCCTACGGCGCCATCGGCGACTGGATGTATCGCGTGGCGGCAGGGATAGAGATCGGTGAACCAGGATACAAGCAAATACTGATACAGCCGCAACCCGATAAACGCTGGACCTATGCCAGGGCTTCTTTCGAAAGCAGCTATGGTAAGATCGCTTCCGGCTGGGAAGTGAAGAATGGCCACCTGGTCATTCGTGTTACCATTCCTGCCAATACAAGGGCCGTGATAACGCTTCCACGCGCAACCATCGGCGAGGTCACGGAAAGCGGGAAACAATTATCAGTTGGCTTTCCGGCGGCAAAACAAGATGGGAGGAATGTCGTGATCGAGTCCGGCTCGGGTGAATACATCTTCGAATATGCATCGGGTCTTGCGATCGGGAACTAGGGATGTCAACCGGGTTGCCAACCCGGTGATACGGGTTGGCAACCCGCGAGAAAAACACTGCCCAAAAAAACAAATCATTGTAACTCATTCACATGACTCTCGCACAACCCAACAAACGCCTGCTTTCCCTCGATTTTCTACGGGGTTTCATCATGGTATTATTGATGATGGACTCGACCGGCCTCTATGATTTCCTCGAGGAAAAAACGAGAGGCACCGCTCTTCACGCGTTGGCCCAACAGTTTGTTCACCATCCCTGGAACGGACTCCGCTTCTGGGATCTCGTTCAACCCGTCTTCATGTTCGTGGCCGGTACCGCCATGGCTTTTTCCCTCTACAAGCAACGGGAAAGCGGGATGAGCTGGAATCAATCCTTCCGGAAGGCCCTGCGCCGCAGCGGCTGGCTATTTTTCTGGGGCGTACTCGATTACGCCGTCCGACCCACCGGTCTCTCCTTCGAGTTGTGGGATGTACTCACTCAACTCGCATTTACCAGCCTTGTTGCTTTCCTCGTCTTCAACTGGAAGTATTCCACGCAGATCCTTTTCTGCGCAGCATTATTAATTCTTACCGAAGTTCTTTACCGGTACAGCTATGTTCCGGGTTTCGATCAACCATTTACCGATCAGCACAACTTCGGCAACTACTTCGACTGGATCCTCATGCACAAGATCAACCAAGGTGGATGGGTGGCCATCAACTGCCTGCCCACTGCCGTACACACCATCGCCGGGGCGCTGGCGGGTAAATCACTTTTAAGCGAAAGAAAAAAAATACAGCCTCTCTTATTCGCCGGCTTATTTTGCCTGCTGGCAGGGTATGGTCTCGACATGGCAGGCATTACACCCATCATCAAACGGATCGCTACCAGTTCATTTACCCTTGCCTCGCTTGGCTGGTGTCTTCTCATGCTCACCGCCTGCTATTGGTGGATCGATATGAAGCAACACAAGAACCGCCTCGCCTTTTTCACCATCGTGGGCATGAACTCCATCTTCATCTTCGTATTCTTCGAGATCGTGGGTGCACGATGGTTCAATGGATATATCGATGCCATCGCAGGCGGCGTATTGAGCTGGTTCAACGTCGGTGAATCCGCCCGCTTCATTGCCGGATGTTGCTGTGTCTTTGCCCTCGAGTGGGGACTCTGCTATTTCCTCTATCGCAAGAAAATATTTTTTAAGTTATGATAACGATCGTTCGCCAATACCTTATGCTACGGCACACCTGTAACGCAGTAATGGCTACATTGCCGCGTGGGAAAATTCAGTTTTCTCCCGAACGATTCCAGGTTACTTTCAAGTACCTTAGACAGATCAACGAGTATGGACTCGTTATTAATTTCTTCATTGCCAAAAATCATTCCGCATGCTCCGTATGAAATTCAGGAAATCAATTTTGATAGCCCTTGCACTTGTCATTGGCCAGTTTGCCATCGCCAACATCACCCTTCCAAAGATATTCACGAGTAATATGGTGCTCCAACGGGACAAACCACTCATCATCTGGGGTTGGGCGGAGAAGGGTGAACCCGTAACCGTCAGCTTCCACGGACAAAAGGTGAAGAGCATTACCGATGCAAAGGGGAATTGGACAGTCACATTCAAGGCCTCACCGGCCGGTGGTCCATTCGACATGACCATTGAAGGAAAGAATAAGATCAGCCTCTCCAATATTCTCTTGGGCGATGTATACATCTGTAGCGGTCAGTCCAACATGGAATGGATCCTGCTAAATACAAATAACGCCGCAACGGAGATCAGCGAATCGTCTTACCCGAAGATCCGTTTATTTACCGTTCCCAAAGCCACTTCCTATGCACCGGCCTCCGACCTCCCGGGCGGCGAATGGCTGGAATGCAATCCAAAGACCAGCGGCGATTTTTCTGCAGTCGCCTATTTCTTCGCCAGGAAATTAAACAAGGATCTCAATATTCCCATCGGGCTCATTCATAGTTCATGGGGTGGAACAAACGTCCAGGCATGGATAAGCTGGGATGTCATGGGTAAGAAGGACGCCTATAAATCGACCGACTTCGCAAAATTGCAAGCCGACCAACAAAACATCAAGGCAAAGACCGAGCAGTTCAACGAGGCCCTGAAGAATGAGAAAGGCGAAGCAGAGAGATGGTTCGAACCCGGGAAGGTCACTGACTGGAAACACATGAAGATCCCGCAACTATGGGAGCAAACCGAGATAGGCAATGCCGATGGCATCGTGTGGTTCGAAAAGGAATTCGAACTGCCCGCGGGTGCGGAAGGTAAATCGATCACACTGCACCTTGGACCGATCGATGATAAGGATCAGACCTGGGTGAATGGACAACCCGTCGGCTCAACCGATAAGTACAACGACGATAGAGTATATAAAGTAGATGCATCCATTCTAAAGCCCGGCAAAAATACGATCATCATCAAAGTGACCGATACGGGCGGCGGTGGCGGATTATATGGAAAGCCGGAGATGCTCTTCGTTGGGGCCGGCGATCGGAAGATATCGCTGAGCGGCGACTGGAATTACAAGACCTCCGCCGTTACTACCGAGTTCGGTATTCAGAACAATGGACCCAATGATTTTCCTTCTCAATTGTATAATGCCATGATCGCACCCATCATCCGCTATGCATTGAAAGGCGGCATCTGGTACCAGGGAGAGGCCAACGCGGGCGAATCTTACAAGTACCGCGAGCTGTTTCCCGCAATGATCGCCGATTGGCGCGCCAAATGGAAGAACGAGTTTCCCTTCTTCTGGGTACAGTTGGCCAACTTCATGAAGGCAGACACACAACCGGAAGAAAGCGGATGGGCGGAACTGCGCGAGGCACAAAGCATGACACTCAAATCGCCGAAGACAGGCCAGGCCGTGATCATCGATCTCGGTGAAGCCGACAATATTCATCCCCGTAACAAACAGGATGTCGGCTATCGTCTCGCGTTGGCGGCGGAGAAAGTGGCGTATGGCAAGAACATCGTGTACTCCGGCCCTATTTATCGTTCCATGAAGATCGAAGGCAACAAGATCATCCTGACCTTTTCCGAAACCGGCTCCGGGCTCGTTACAAAAGACAAGAGCGCTACAGTCAAATCCATCGCCATCGCCGGCGCCGATAAAAAATTCGTATGGGCCAATGCCACGATCAAAGGAAATACGGTCACCGTCTCGAGCACCGAAGTAAACAAACCCATCGCTGTCCGTTACGCCTGGGCGAATAATCCCGCCGATGCCAACTTGTATAATAAGGAAGGCCTGCCTGCCTCGCCGTTCCGTACAGACTCGTGGCCGGGAGTTACGCTTGGGAAGAGTGATTACAAATAAATGATCATTAACAATTGAATAAAATATTCCGATGAAGGATCATTCAAAAAACTGGCTGGCCTGCCT
>DATHKS010000131.1:0-7353 GCA_035488975.1 Chitinophagaceae bacterium
TACTTTAATGTCGATGGTGCTGGTATGAACGATGAATGGGCGTGAAGGATTCTTCACAACATCGAAGAAGGCCTCGCCTTCCAATCTTACTTCTCTTGTGGCGCCTGTAAAATCATTCTCGTATGTCAGGCGCGAGCCGGCATTCAGCCAAACGGTGGTTCCATCGGGCAAAAGGGAGCG
Source organism: Chitinophagaceae bacterium (assembly GCA_035488975.1). Taxonomy (GTDB): domain Bacteria; phylum Bacteroidota; class Bacteroidia; order Chitinophagales; family Chitinophagaceae; genus DATHKS01. The sequence goes on from DATHKS010000131.1 coordinate 181, forward strand.
CGAGCGGCTGCCCTTCTTAACGATCAATGCCTCGGGCTTAACGCTTGTATTGACTGCAATTTTATTACTGTGTGAATAATACCATCCGCCGCTCATTATAAGGACAAGCACGGAAGCGAACATATAGACCCTGCGACGACGGCGAAGGCGGGAGGCGTGACGCTGGATCTCCTCGGTCTCCATGGAGGCCCGGTCGATTATCTTAGCGATGATATTGCTGGCGTATTCCTCATCGGCGACGCTATGGTCCCTTTCTTTCCAGATCCGGCTGAGGAGTTCGTATTGCTGTTGAAGAGGTTCATCCCGGCCCAATACCTGAGTAAGCTCGTCCCTTTCAGCGGGAGAACCCTCATTATTAAGTACCCTGGCGATAAGATGCCATATTCTTTCGGGAAATTGCATGCAGCAGCAGTCGTTGTCATAAAAGGACAGTCAAAATGCATTCTTCTACTAAGAGTTTGTTAATTCTTTTTGGAAATCTTTGCCGCCGGGGAAGGCGTAAGAACGGGCAGGCTCCTGCCAGATTTCTGAATATGAAGGGCTGTACAGATCTTTTTCACCGCAATAGCCATCTGGACATCGATGGTATTAACGGATATATTGAGGATTTCCGCCACCTCCTTATACCGCAGGCCATCTTCGCGTATTAGCTTGAAGATCATCTTACAACGTGGGGGAAGGGTCTCGATCGCCTGCTTCATTTTGCCCATCATTTCGGCTGTGATCATCAGGTCGTAAGGGTCGGTGGCAAACTCATCGATGGCCGTATCCAGGAAATCGAAAGGCGCCGCTATCAGTTCGCTGGCCTTCTGGGAAAGTGCATTGAGGGACTTATTCTTTACGGCAACATAGAGGTAGACCGTGAGATTCTCGATATGGGCAATGTCTTTGCGGTTGGCCCAGAGCCTGACGAATACGTCTTCCACCAGTTCTTCGGCTATTTCTTTAACCCGAACCAGTGAAATGGCAAACTGCATCAGTTTCTTTGCAAAATGAAGGTAGAGCTGTGTAAACGCGCCCTCGTCATCATCCGCAATCTTTGTTTGCAGTTCCCTTAGCTGAACTGTTATATGAGAATCGTTCGCAGGCAATCGAAGATTTTCTGGTAAGCTTAATTAGTCACATCCGTCCGGACGAAATTAGAAAAACTCTTAGAATTCGGCATTTTTTTGTTTGACAGTAATATGACGTTCTTATCAGTATCCCTCAAAATCGGACATTTCCGGCAAAAACAAAAGCCTGCTTACACCCGTTAGTTGTATTAATTTTGCCATTCAATGCCCGCCTATGTCAGTACAGGAATTGGAGAAGATATTCCAGGAAACGATCGATGGGGAAGTGAAGATCGAACCCCGCGATTGGATGCCTGAGGCCTACCGCAAGACGCTGGTCAGGCAGATCAGTCAGCATGCCCATAGCGAGATAGTAGGGATGCTTCCGGAAGGAAACTGGATCACCCGCGCCCCTTCTTTAAAGCGAAAGGCGATTCTCCTGGCGAAGGTGCAGGACGAGGCGGGTCATGGGCTATATCTCTATTCGGCTGCCGAGACGCTCGGAACCTCGCGGGAACAGATGATCGATGATCTCCACAGCGGGAAGGCCAAGTATTCTTCCATTTTCAATTATCCCACCCTGACCTGGGCCGATATCGGCGCCATTGGCTGGCTGGTTGATGGCGCCGCCATCCTGAACCAGGTAATGTTGTGCAGGGCTTCCTATGGTCCATACGCCCGCGCCATGGTACGGATCTGCAAGGAAGAAAGCTTTCACCAACGGCAGGGATTCGAGATCCTCCTTACATTATCAAAGGGTACGGATGTACAGAAGCATATGTGCCAGGACTCCATCGATCGATGGTGGTGGCCGAGCATGATGATGTTTGGGCCAAAGGATAGCGAAAGCACCAATAGCGATCAGAGTACGAAGTGGAAGATAAAACGAAAGAGTAACGATGAATTGAGACAGGACTTCGTGAACATGTGCGCCGAGCAGGTAAAAGTGCTGGGGATGACGATACCCGACCCGGACCTGAAATGGAACGAGGAGATGAAGAATTATGACTTCGGTGAAATAGACTGGGATGAATTCTGGAACGTAGTCAAGGGAAATGGTCCTTGCAACAAGGAGCGGCTCGAGGCGCGGAAGAAGGCTTGGCAAGATGGCGCCTGGGTGAGAGAGGCCGCTGCCATACATGCGAAAAAAAGAGAAGCCAGAGCGGCGGAAAAAATGAAGATGGCCGCCGCCTGATCACAAAAACTATTTTATATGAACCTGATTAGGAAATTTTATTACGGGGATATCCCGGAAGACAAGACCGGAGCGATCATCCCAGCCACCTCGGGTGAGAAGACTGACTGGCCTCTCTGGGAGATCTTCATTCGCAGTAAACAGGGTCTCGATCACAAGCATGTGGGCAGCCTTCATGCAGCCGATGCCGCCATGGCGATCGAGAATGCCCGCGATGTCTATACCCGTCGCATGGAAGGCGTCAGTATCTGGGCAGTGGAATCAAAACACATTCATGCAAGCAGTCCTTCCGAAGCCTCCAGCCTCTATGAACCGGCGATGGATAAGATATACCGACACCCGACGTTTTATGAATTGCCGGAGGAAGTGGGGCATATGTAGTCTGGTGCACAAGGAATTGGGAATTGGTGGGAACAGCATTTTGTTCCGGTGATTTCCGCCGCGACCGTACATTCAAAGCTGGTATTTTGTAAAAAACTTTGCATGTATCGCGGATTTCGGGATCTTGAATGTTACAAACAGGCTAGGGAGCTTAGAATTCTTGTTTCGGAAATGGCCAGGCAATTCCCTAGTCACGAACGATTTTTATTGAGACCTCAATTAGTCGATTCTGCAAGATCAATCTGCAGGAATATCGCAGAAGGTTATGGGAGATTCACCTATACCGACACGAGAAGTTTTTTTATAATTGCCCGAGGGTCGGTTACTGAAACAATGGAAAATTTACTAACTGCATTTGACGAAAATTATCTTACCAAAGATCAACAACAAGTGGCTGATGAAAAATGCGAAACGGTGTTTAAGCTTATCAATGGGTATATAAATTATCTGGATAAATCGGTGCAACGAAGCAGGAAGCCTAATTCCTAATCCCATATTCCCAATTCCAATCAATAATGAACAATTACTTGAACGAATACATATTACTGCACGCAGACAACACCCTAATCATCGGGCATAGGAACAGCGAATGGTGCGGACACGGCCCCATATTGGAACAGGACATTGCAATCAGTAATATCTCGCTGGATCTGATCGGGCAGGCGAGGAATTTTTATCAATATGCCGCGCAGCTCAGGAATGATGGCTCTACGGAAGACAGCTTCGCCTACCTGCGGGATGTGCGCGAGTTCAGGAATTGCCTGTTGGTAGAGCAGCCCAATGGCGATTGGGCACAGACCATCCTTCGCCAGTTTTTTTTCAGCAATTACCAGCATGTCCTTTACTCGGAATTGCAGGGAAGCAGTGACCTGGAATTGGCCGCCATTGCCGAAAAGGCGCTGAAGGAAGTAACGTATCATCTCCGCTGGAGTAGCGAATGGGTGATCCGCCTGGGAGATGGAAGCGGCGAAAGCAATGAGCGGATGCAAAAGGCAGTCGCCAATCTCTGGAGCTATACAGGCGAGTTGTTCATGCCAGCTCCCTGCGAAAAAATGGCGGCGGAGCAAAAGATAGCACCCGATCTCCTGTCATTGAAACCGAAATGGGAACAGCGGGTAAAAGAAGTATTTGCCGAGGCCACGCTGCCTTTTCCCGGCGCCGGCTTCATGCATTCGGGAGGAAAGGAAGGAAAGCATACCGAACACCTCGGCTACATACTCGCCGAGCTGCAGTTCATGCAACGCTCCTATCCCAACGCACAATGGTGATCCAATATATATGACGATGCACATGGTTCCTTCACATATCGATACGTCTTCACTCACTAAGGAAGAAACGCATGCCTGGTCAGTGCTGGCAGAGGTAATGGATCCGGAGGTACCCGTGCTTTCCATCATCGATCTCGGCATCGTGAGAGCAGTGGAGGTGGAAGATGCCGACGTAGCCGTGACCATCACTCCTACCTATACGGGTTGCCCCGCGATGGACATGATACGGGTGAATATTAAAATGGAAATGATGGCAGCCGGTTTTAAGAATGTCACGGTAAAACAAGTTCTTTCACCCGCGTGGACCACCGATTGGATGAGTGAGGCGGGAAAGGAAAAATTAAAGGCGTATGGCATTGCCGCACCATTGGTGAAGCAGCAGGTCTGCCACCAGGAACTCTTTGCACCCGATGAGGCCATCCAATGCCCTCATTGCGATTCGTGGCATACACGCCGCATCAGCGAATTCGGCAGCACGGCCTGTAAGGCGCTTTATCAATGTAATGATTGTTTGGAGCCGTTTGATTACTTCAAGTGCCATTAGTGTTTGGTTGTAGAGGTTGAAGGGTTGTCAGTTGACAAGTTAATAAGCCTATTAAGGGGCAATTCACATGGTAGGCATTGCTGTATCTGGTGAATTTGATAGTTTGCAACTTCAAAATAAATTATTCAATAAAAGATAGATCCACTAAGGGCGGAGTCCAACTTATCAACTGACCTCAATCAACTAATCAACATATCAACATGCCCGGTATTCTTTTTGAAATAAAAAACAGCACAGCCTACATCACTCTCAACCGGCCGGATAAATTGAATTCATTTAACCGGGAGATGGCGCTTGAAATGCAACGGGCCCTCGATGAGTGCCGTGATAGTTCAGTCCGGTGCGTTTATATAACGGGTAATGGAAAAGCATTCTCCGCCGGGCAGGATCTGGCAGAAGTAACCGATCCGTCGGGACCAGGCATGCAGCGCATTTTATCCGAACATTACAATCCCATCGTTTCCCGGATTAGAGATCTGGCAAAACCCGTGGTGGCAGGGGTGAACGGCGTTGCCGCAGGCGCAGGTGCCAACATCGCGCTCTGTTGCGATGTGGTCGTCGCATCGAGGTCGGCCTCGTTTCTACAGGCATTCTCGAAGATCGGACTCATTCCGGACAGCGGCGGTACTCACACGCTGCCGCGTTTGATCGGCTGGCAAAAGGCCAGCGCCTTCATGATGCTCGGCGAAAAGATCCCGGCGGATGATGCGGAACGTGCCGGCATGATCTATAAAGTATTTGCCGATGAAACATTCGCCCAGGATGCGGAGAATATTGCTATCTATTTATCCCAAATGCCGACTACAGGATTAGCCTATACCAAACAACTGCTGAACATATCCTTCACCAGTACATTTGAAGAACAATTACAGCAGGAAGATAAATTTCAACAGCTTGCCGTGGCTACTTCGGACTTCAAAGAAGGAGTCGCCGCCTTCATGGAAAAAAGAAAGCCCAACTTCAAGGGTGAATAAAAACATTCAATCAAAAGAAAATGCAAACAGATAAGGACGTCCTCGCGGGCCAGGTAGTCGCCAAGATGATGGAAGAAGATCTCTTCAGCCAATGGCTGGGCATACAGGTCGTCACCATTAAAGAAGGATACAGCCGGATAAAAATGACCGTGCGTAGCGAGATGATGAATGGCCTCGGCATCGTGCATGGAGGCATTGCCTTTTCTCTTGGCGACAGCGCCTTTGCCTTCGCCTGTAATAGCCGTAATAATCTATCCGTGGCACTCGATACGTCCATCAATTTCATAAAACCCGTTCATGTAGATGATACACTCGTTGCAGAGGCGAAGGAGATACACAATGGCAAATCGACAGGGCTTTACCAGGTAACCATCGTCAATCAACGCGATCATATTGTCGCCGTGTTCAAAGGCACCTGCTTCCGGACGGGCAAGAGCCACCTGCAGAAATAACCTCAGGCCTTCCCTAAGAAAGAATGTCTTCCCAGTTCTTTCACTTTCTCCGTCACCAGGGCGGCAGCATTCCGCATCGCCTGCTCCTGCGTTGTCACACCGTCGCGGATAGCCGCCGCGTAACGAAGGCCGAGAGCCTGAACCGCCATTTCATCGATATCCAATACTCCGCAAACTGCAATACACGGCACCTTATACTTCGCCGCAAGCACACACATGCTTCCAACTACTTTCCCATAGCCGCTTTGTTCATCTATCTTCCCTTCACCGGTGATCAGCAGGTCGGCCTGTTGAATGATTTCTTCCAGTCCGGCGGCACTCATCACAACTTCTATCCCCTTCCGCATTTCCACCGGAAAGAATCCCTGTATTCCTGCGGCTATGCCACCAGCAGCGCCGCTACCGGGGGTTTGAGAAACATCTTTCCCGGTATTTGCAAACAAAACGGCAGAGAAGTTCCTCAGTCCTTCATCCAGCAATTTCACCGCTTTCTGATCCGCGCCTTTTTGCGGAGCATAGATGAATGCGGCACCCTGTGGCCCGTACAGCACATTCTGTACATCCACGGCAATCTCGAAATGAATAGAAGGAAGATCGTTTGGTGAATGGATCTGTTTGATCAAAGAGAGATTTTCTCCGAGCGGAAAAAGTTGATGACCGCCATCATCCTCAAAGCTGAAACCAAGAGCAGACAATATCCCGGTGCCCGCATCGGTGGTTGCACTTCCACCCAGGCCAAGTATTATTTTCAGCGCTCCTTTATCGATCGCATCCTTTATCAGTAGGCCCGTACCGAGGGTTGAAGCCTTCAATGTATCCTTTTCCCGGTCGGTCAACAGCACGAGTCCGCTGGCGGCAGCCACTTCAATGATCGCAGTGCCGGTACTCTTTTGCCATTCGTATGAAGCTGTGATATTGCGTCCGAAGGGGTCGAGCGTTTGACAGGATATGGTTTCCGTCTTTAAGTAATGCTTCAGCACGGATGCAAATCCGTCGCCGCCATCCGCCATCGGGAACGGTTTCGCCTCTATCTCCAGGGGAACATTCCGTAATCCTTCAACGATGGCATCGCAGACTTCGAAACTGCTGAGGCTGCCTTTGAATTTATCTGGAGCGATGGCGATTTTCATGATGTACAAGGTACAAAGGAGAAAAGTCAAAAGTCAAAAGTCAAAACTCAAAATACTATGGGTTAAAAACCCATAGGTTGGTGTTGCGACTGAAAGTCGCGGGTATAGGCTGAAGCCCATTGAAAACTCTACACTGAAGTGCATTAAAACTATTCCAGAATGAAATTCTGGTCACTG
>DATHKS010000132.1:0-2446 GCA_035488975.1 Chitinophagaceae bacterium
CATCTTCTGCGCGGTCGTCCCAGATGATTTCAGTCCGGGATCCGGGGATCCATTCGAGGCGGCAACCCTGTTGCCAGTTCCAGGCAGTGGTGTATCCTATTGTGGTCCATTGATTTTTATTTTCCAGGTCGATGATCCCAATCGTTGCGGTGTCGTCTGGCAACACTTCACGACCTTCTATCTTCACGCGCATGGCAACCATGTATCTTCCCGCAGGATCGAATTGTAACAGGTCTTTGGGCGCGCAATTGTAAAAAAAGAAGCCATGGTATTCAGGCTTATCCTTCGTACCACCCTCCGTGATCCGGACAGCCTTTGGATACTTTGCGCTTGTGGCCGAGATTAATGATTTGAAGTCAGTAAAAGTAGAATAAGCTGCGGTTGAATCTGCATCCGTTGTCGAGGTTGGAGATTCGAAATTTTCACCGCCAACACAACCCGGCAGCATAGCGATCAGCAGAAATTGAATCGAAGAGGCCGCAAATCTGTGAATAATCATCGGCGAGTCGGTTGTTATTATTGAGGATTGAGTGGAAGGATCCGTTTAACTGCTGCTGACCGGCGGTCGCAGAAGATTCCGTATATCACTATCAGTATAAAACAAAAACAGGGGACAACATATGAAACCTGCACGCCCTCCATGTCCGCAATCCAACCCTGGAGCGGGGGCCCCGCTGCGCCACCAACAATGGCCATGCTGATCAGTGCCGACCCCTTTTCGGTAAAGTTCCCAACACCCTCGATACCGAGGCTGAACAGGCAGGGAAACATCACTGAAATAAAGGCTCCGAGACCAAGGAGGTACCAGGCATTCCACGCGGAGGTGGTGAAAGCGGCAAGCAGGTACATTAATACCATGCCCAGTCCGAATAGCGCCACCAGCCTGCCAGCGGAAACCAACTGCAATAAATAAATTCCCGCAAGCGACATGATCGTTGAGGCGATATAATAATAGGTAAGGTATCTGGCTGTGAGATCCGCCGGAAATCCGCTGACCTCTTTCAGATAACTGATGAAGAAACCAGCTGTGCTGGACTCGGCTGCCATGTAAAAGAACATGATGATCGCCCCCCAGAAAAGTTGCGGGTATTTTCGCGACTCACGAAGTATCGCCATGAAGGAGAACCCCTTCTCCACTTCTGGTTTCATAGAAGGGAACGAAGAATAGAATATGAAAATGGCAAGAAGCAACGTGCCGGCGCCTAGCACCATATAAGGAATATGAAAAGTCAGGGTGCCATCCCCATTGCCATATATCAGTCGCGTGGCCACAATCGGCGTAAGTGAATAACCGATCCTGCTGAATAGCTGAACGATGTTTACCCTGACATGGCTTCCCGATGGGTCACCGAGCAGTGCGGCCAGCGGATTGGCGGCTACATTTACCAGCGTCACGCCAATTGAAATGATGAAGATGGCAATAAGGGCAAGGGGATAGGAGGATGTATAGTACGCCGGGATGAAAAGTAAAGAGCCAGTTGTGCAAATGCCTAATGCCGTCAGCACGCCAATTTTATATCCAAACCTTGAAATATAATAGGCAATAGGAATCGGAAAGATCAGGTAGACGAGATAAAAAGATTGCTGTACAAATGAAGCTTCAACGTAGGAGAGATGAAAAAAATCTTTCAGCGAAGGAAGCAACACATCATTCATGCAAATGATCGACCCGGTAAAAATGAATATATAGCAGACGAGCAGCAGGGGCTTCCATTGGTGCTTCATGAAATATTTTTTCGATAATTAATAAGTGGCCCGTCCCCCGGAAATATCATAGATGAACCCAGTGGAGAAACTATTCTCTTCCGAAACGATGTAGCAGGATATCGCGGCAACCTCACTTATCGTTCCCAATCGCTGCATGGGGATCTTCGCGGTCATATAAGCGAGTTGTTCCGAGGAAGTATTGTCATTCATTGTGGTACGGATGACTGCGGGCGCCAGGCCATTGACTGTGATATTGGTGTCGGCAAATTCTTTTGCCGCTCCTTTAACAAGGCCGATAACCCCGGCCTTGGTGGAGGAATACCCGATCATTCCCGGGTTACCTTCCTTGCCCGCGATGGAGGCGATCAGTAGCAACCTGCCTGATCCCGTTTTCTTCATTACCTGCAGTGTGTATTTTGTCATCAGGAAACTGCCCTTCAGGTTTACCTCATATATCTTGTCGAATTCCGCTGTGGGAAATTCTGTGATCTTCGTATTGGTTATTCCAACAATTCCCGCAGCGTGTACCAGTATGTCAATCCTGTCCCATTCTTTTTCCACCAGCCTGATGGCGTCTGTGACCTGTGATTCGTTGCTGACATCGACAATGTATCCTTTTGCATTGATCCCCTCATTCTGGAATTCGGCAATTGTTTTTTCCAATGAGCCCTTGTTAATATCAAAAAGGGCCAGGTCCGCGCCTTCCCTTCCCAGCCGGCACGCTACACCTTTGCCAATG
>DATHKS010000133.1:0-2577 GCA_035488975.1 Chitinophagaceae bacterium
ACAACGATATTCCGATCATCGTGACCAATGAGAAGGACAGCATCATGGAGTACGTGAACCTCGACTCGGCGAAGGTGCTGAAGCATAGCAATTACCTGGCCCGCCGCCTGCAGGAACTAAAGTCGGTCAACAAGCCCATCGTCTATATCGACCCCATCGATTCTACGAAGATGAACCGGTTCTACTTCGGGCATACGAGCCTGCTGAACGAGGTGCGTTATTACCCGCTGATACAGTTATTCATCGTGGGGCTGTTCATCATCGTGACCGTATTGGCCCTTCGGAGCAGTTACCGCTCGGTGCAGAACCAGGTCTGGGCCGGCATGGCGAAGGAAACGGCGCACCAGTTGGGAACACCCGTCTCTTCACTGGAGGGTTGGGTGGAGATGCTGCGTGAGAAGCCCGGCAATGAATCGATAGTGCAGGAACTGGAGAAGGATGTGAACCGGTTGCGGTTGGTGTCGGACCGGTTTGGAAAGATCGGCAGCAAGCCGCAGCTGGAGAACCTGGACCTGGTGCAGCAGATCAATAGCATGGTGGACTATATAAGGAAGCGGGCGCCGGGTAAGATCGGGTTCACGGTGGATACGCATGGAAAGAGCGAGGTGGAGGCATTGATCTCGGCACCGCTCTTCGATTGGGTGATAGAGAATCTATTGAAGAATGCATTGGATGCAATGGAAGGCAAGGGTGCGATACGGATTGATATCATGGAGGAGAAGGGATCGGTGGTGATCGATGTGGCGGATACGGGTAAGGGTATCAGCAGCCAGTATATCAGCAAGGTGTTCAAGCCAGGATTCACCACGAAGAAGAGGGGATGGGGATTGGGGCTGAGCCTGAGCAAGCGGATCATCTCGCAGTATCATGAGGGAGAGATCTTCGTGAAGCAATCGGAAGTGGGAAGGGGGACGACGTTTAGGATTGTGCTGGCGAAAACGATATAGTATAATGTGCCAATGTGCAAATTTGCAAATGTGCCAATGGTGAAGAGTCTGCTGTCGGTGGCTAATGATGATTTCGACCTGGCTGCTTGATTTAAGGATTCGATAGACTAGTGTGCAAATATGTCAATACCAGTTGTGAAGACCCTGCTGTCGAGGTGTATTCACGATTCACGTTTCACGATTCACGATTTTGGTGTCATGTTTACAGGAATTTCCACCATTCGTCCTATATTTGCACCCCTCGGGCCCAGGTGGCGAAATTGGTAGACGCACTACCTTGAGGTGGTAGCGCTGGAAACGGCGTGCTGGTTCGAATCCAGTCTTGGGCACAAAAAACTGATGCAGTCAATTGCATCAGTTTTTTTATGTGATGACCGTAAGGGTTCCTGTTCCGTTATATTACCAAATCGATGGTAGCTTGGGTCGCAAGATGGTAAATGCCCTTTATTCATTTTGACTAGCGCAATATTTTCGATCTTTGCTATATGCAAAAGAAATCTTTAAAAATACTGGTGTCTGATGGCATAGGCAAAGTTTCCGGCAAGTGTATTATTCCCTCCAAACCAGTTTGCGTCCTTACGCTGGCTCATGGCGCAGGTGCTGGCATGGATCATGCGTTCATGGAAACACTGGCCACGCAGTTAGCTGATAAAGATATTGCCACGCTTCGCTTCAATTTTCCATTTGTCGAGAATAAAAAAGGAAGACCTGATTCACCAGTCGTGGCGCATCAAACTATCAAGGCGGCTATCGCTAAGACGCGCGAATTGTTTCCGCAACTACCACTGTTCGCCGGCGGTAAATCATTTGGCGGAAGAATGACTTCACAATATTTATCGGCCAATCACGACGAAACTATCAAGGGCATCGTTTTCTATGGCTTTCCGCTTCACCAACCTGGTAAGCCTTCCACAGAGCGGGCGGAACATTTAAAACAAGTGAAAGTTCCCATGCTTTTTTTGCAAGGCAGCAGAGATGCATTGGCAAACTGGGACCTGATCGAGGCCGTATGCAAACCGCTTCGCAGAACAAAACTGATAAAGCTGGAAGGGGCGGATCATTCCTTTAAGGCAGGAAAAAAAGACATTATGTCGTTGCTGGTACAGGCTACAAAGGAATGGACGGAGAAAATCAGTTCTCTAAAATAATGGATGGCTTTTTTTCTTTTAGGAAGTATGATATTCTTTGCCAATAAAATCTCCATACCCTCCATTCACACACCCATTCCCGCACTTCATCAATTCCCGCCAAAACGCATATTCTCCGTGACTAGCTTCGCAGTTAAATTCTTATCTAATGCGTTATACCCGTGCGTTGGTGGCAGTGAGTTTTGTGCTTATACTGGTTTCATGCAAGAAAGAGCATGGTCCCCTTCCCGGAGAACCACCGGTTGGAGCCCCGAAGCATATTTTGCTGAAAGATATTATCATCCCGCACCTGCCATCGCCCTTTTATCATTTTGAATACAATTCGGATAGCCTGGTCAACAAGGTCGACTTCAGTTCCGGCTTCACCATCTATGATGTTATCTATAGTGGCGACAGGATAGCCGAGATGCGAAATAATATTTTCGTCAACCACGATACCTTGCGCTATAGCTATGATCAGGCCGGCAGGGTTACGCTGATCA
>DATHKS010000134.1:0-4847 GCA_035488975.1 Chitinophagaceae bacterium
CGGAGATCTTGAGAGTAGGATTGGTGGGGGTCTCGATCCAGATGAGTTTGGTAGCAGGCGTGATAGCGTTGAATACATTGGCGGCATCCGTGGTGTCGACATACCTGACGGAGATCCCGAACTTCTCGTAGATATGCGTGAAGAGCCGGAACGCGCCGCCATAGATATCATCGACGGCGAGAATCTCATCTCCGCTCTTTAATAATTTAACGACGGCATCGATGGCGGCCAGTCCGCTGCCAAAGGCCGCGCCGGTACTTCCATTTTCCAGTTTGGCAATGATCTCTTCCAGGGCCGCACGGGTTGGATTCCCGCTGCGGGCGTAATCATAGCCTTGATTTACACCAGGAGCCTCCTGTACAAAGGTGCTGGTTTGATAGATGGGTACGGCGATTGCGCCGGTGAGGGGATCGACAGGAATGCTGTGGATCAATTGCGTTGCGTTACTCATTTTGATAGACATTTTTTTCTTGCTCCAAATTGGAATCAAGGGTTTAGAAATTTGTTAGACAATGAATCAAGAGTGCGCTTAGCAAGAAAGGCAGAAGATTGAACGGGAAAGCTTGGCCCTGGGGCATAAAAAAAAGCTCACCCGATAAAATCAGATGAGCTTTAAATATCTTGGAAGGATAATTTCGAAGCTTAATATCTGTCTTATCTGTCCCGACATTCATGTCGGGATGGAATTGGCACCTTTCCCTTCATCCAAATAGGACGAAAGGAGGTTGTCAAGGCTTCATTGGGCCATAACCCTCAGCCTTTCTTGATAAGTGTCGTTCCGGTATTACCGGTGTAAAGAGCTAAAGCAAAGATAATGATCAATTTTTCAGACAACCAAATCTTTTTTCGAAAATTTCGGCATTTTGTGAGAGCCCTCAACGTAAATCGTGAAACGTCAATCGTGAATACCACACTCCGCTATAAGAATATTCGAATCGACTAGAACAATGCACTGCTCGATTCGACTATTCTGATTATAGGGTGTTGTATTCACGATTGACGATTGACGATTCACGTTCACGATTCACGTCGTAAAAAAGGAGGCTGCCAAAGCAGCCTCCAATATGAAAGGTGATCCAATAGATCGGATAATTAATTACTGTTGCGGTGTTGTATTGACTGAAGCGGAAGTCTCGAGGATCTTGCTACCTGTATAGATTACGGGTTTGATCTTAGCTACTTCTTTCTTAGTCTTCGTTGTTGTCTTCTTGGCTGGTTTCTTCTCCATTTCAGGAGTTGTTTCTGGTTCTGCAGGAGCTGCGAAAGCTACAGCAGGATCTTCGGCATTGTAAGTGCAACCAACGCAAAGATTCAGGACATTGGCGTCTTTATCATAGATCAAAACACCTTCTGCTACACTCTTTGCATCTTTTTCTTCTCCGAGTTTCTGAGCAGGGATCTTGTAAACTGCAGGAGATTTTCTAAGGTTTGCCTTGATCTTTCCTTCTGGCAATCCATCGATCCAGATAACACCCTTGTTTGTTTCATCAAGCATCACTGATACAGTAGAAGCGGTGCCGCTCTTATCAGTGAGTTGATACTGGCCTATCACTGGGAATACCTTTGCGGTAGTGAGCGCCTCGGGCATGGGCTGCATCTTGTAAGTTGTAGAATCCCAATTGTTATAAGTGTCCTTGTGAGCCGTCATTGGCTTCGCTGTCGTATCGGTCTGGGCGTTTACGGAAGCAGTAAGCAGTAATAATGCTGCACTTGCTATGATTGCGGTTTTTTTCATATTAATGTCTATTTTAAGTGTTGATACATGGGTTCGCCCCTACTCTTTTAAATATTGTGCCAGAATTGGATTTTGGGCCCAAATGAGCCGGAAATATTTTAAAGAGAGCGTTATTTTGCGTAGAAAAGCCTCATTTTCAGGCAATTTTGGACTTGCCCCCAGTTTTATAACCTTTTAGGCCGCAGCTTGTTTTATCTTCGCAATCCTCCTTTTTTTCATTACCAATTAAATACGACGCAAGACATGGCTCAGGCAACAGACGAGGCAATTGAAGTATTCGGAGCACGCGAACATAACCTGAAGAACATCGACATTTCGATACCAAAGAATAAGCTCGTTGTCATAACCGGTATAAGCGGCAGCGGAAAATCCTCGCTCGCTTTCGACACTATTTATTCCGAAGGCCAGCGGCGCTATATGGAGACATTCGGCGCTTATGCCCGGCAATTCATCGGCGACATGGAACGCCCCGATGTAGATAAGATCACCGGTCTCTCGCCCGTTATTTCCATTGAACAGAAGACCACCAATAAGAATCCACGCTCCACCGTAGGCACGATCACCGAAGTATATGATTTCTTCCGCCTGTTGTTTGCACGGATAGGAGAGGCCTATTCCTATAACACCGGGAAGCGAATGGTAAAATGGAGTGAGGAGGAGATAGTCGAGAATATCTTCGAGCGGTTTTATGATAAGAAGATAAGCCTGCTGGCTCCGCTCGTGCGCGGACGGAAGGGACATTATCGCGAACTCTTCGAAGACATGCGCAAGAAAGGGTTCCTTAAAGTGAGAATAGATGGCGAGGTAAAGGACATCACACCGAAGATGCAGGTAGACCGTTATAAGATCCACGATATAGAGCTGGTGGTAGACAGGCTGCAGGTGACCGATGATCTTAAGCCAAGGTTGAGCCAGAGCGTGCAGCAGACATTGAAGACCGGGAAGGACCTGATGTTCCTCCTCGTGAACGATGCGAAGCAGGTGACGCAATATTCAAAGCTGCTAATGTGCGAAGACACCGGCATCAGTTATGAGGAACCATCACCTAATGCCTTTTCATTCAATTCTCCCTATGGAGCCTGTCCCGTCTGCCGAGGATTGGGTACCACCTTTCACGTCAATCTCGAGGCCGTAATACCGGATGATTCCTACAGCATCAATGAAGGTGGTATTGCGCCGCTGGGCGAGGAGCGCGAGGCCTATGTGTATCGCCAGGCACAGGAAATAGCGAAGAAGAACAAGATATCGCTGACGAAACCGATCAAAGAGATTCCCAAGAAAAGCCTGAACATACTCCTGTATGGTAACGAGGAAGGAATAGAGGAAGAAATAGACTTCGACAATATGAAGTTCGATCCCGAAGCGCCATATGAAGGGATCGTCAATATGCTAAGACGCTGGTTCAACAACGGTCATAGCGAAGGCCTGCGCGAATGGGCAGAGGGCTATATGCAATTGAAGCCTTGCGAGAGTTGCGGTGGCGCGCGCCTGAAGAAGGAAAGTCTTTGGTTCCGGGTAGACAACCGTAACATATCCCAACTCGGCGAAATGAACCTCGACAATCTCGCGGCCTGGCTGGATGGGATCGAACTGCGGATCGATAACAAACAAAAGACGATCGCAAAGGATGTATTGAAGGAGATCCGGGAACGCTTGGGTTTCCTGTTGAATGTCGGGCTCACGTATCTCACCCTCAACCGTTCTTCCAAATCACTAAGCGGCGGCGAATCGCAGCGGATAAGGCTGGCAACGCAGATCGGGTCGCAGTTGCAGGGCATCACCTATGTGCTCGATGAACCATCTATCGGTTTGCACCAACGGGACAATCACCGGCTCATCGATGCGCTGAGAAACCTGCGTGATATCGGCAACAGCGTATTGGTGGTGGAACACGATAAGGATATCATGCTTGCCGCGGATCACCTGATCGATATCGGGCCGATGGCCGGCTCACATGGCGGACGCGTGATCGCACAAGGCAAGCCGAGCGATCTTCTTAAATTGAATACGCTTACTTCCAGTTACCTGAATGGAAGCAAAAAGATCCCGGTTCCAACGGAAAGGAAAAAAGGGAATGGAAAATTCCTCGAGATAAAAGGAGCGAATGGCAACAACCTGCAGAATGTAAGCGTGAAGCTTCCGCTGGGGACCTTCATCGTTGTTTCGGGTGTTAGCGGTAGCGGAAAATCGACATTGATCAATGAGACGCTGTATCCCGTTCTTGCCACACACGTATATGGCTCGCGCGTATCTCCCCTGGAATACAAGAATATCAAGGGCCTCGAACATATAGATAAGGTGATCGAGATCGATCAATCGCCTATCGGCCGGACGCCGCGAAGCAACCCGGCCACCTACTGCGGATTCTTTACTGAGATCCGGACCTTGTTTGCTTCCATTCCCGAGGCGAAGATCCGTGGATATACGGCAGGCCGGTTTTCCTTCAACGTGAAAAGCGGACGCTGCGAAGTTTGTGAGGGAGGTGGAATGAGGGTGATAGAAATGAATTTCCTCCCGGATGTTTATGTCCATTGCGAGAAATGCAATGGCAAGCGCTATAACCGCGAGACGCTGGAAATACGATATAAGGGAAAATCGATCGCCGACGTTCTCGAGATGACAGTGGAGGAAGCGGTCGAATTCTTCCAGCCCATACCCTATATCTACCGGAAGATAAAGGTGCTTGAAGAAGTGGGACTCGGCTACATCACGCTTGGACAATCGGCAGTGACCTTAAGCGGCGGCGAGGCGCAGCGTGTGAAGCTCTCGACGGAGCTGGCGAAGAGAGACACGGGGAAGACCTTTTATATCCTGGACGAGCCCACAACCGGTCTGCATTTCGAGGACATCAAGCATCTGTTGGTAGTGTTGAACAAACTCGTGGAGAGGGGTAATACGGTGCTGGTGATCGAGCATAACATGGATGTGATCAAGGTAGCCGACCATATCATCGATCTTGGCCCGGAAGGGGGAGATGGGGGTGGAAGGGTGTTGTTTGAAGGCACACCGGAAGATCTCGTGAATAATAAGGAGAGTTATACGGCGGAGTTTCTGAAAATCGAACTCTCCTAATACAGGAACCACAAAGACACGAAGAGACACAAAGGGCACA
>DATHKS010000135.1:0-3461 GCA_035488975.1 Chitinophagaceae bacterium
CACTTGTTGGCACAGTCAAAAACGGGCAAATGACCTTCCTTGAGGAAGGGGGCCCCTTCGAGCATCATCGTACCGCAAATGAAATCATTCGCAGTATCGATCTGCTCCTGGTTGAATCCAAGTGCTTCCAGCAGGCTCCATTCAAAGTCGTTGTATTGCTCAGGGACAAAGCCGAGCCGCTGTAAACACTCTTCACCAAGGGTATATTTATTGAAAACAAAAGCGATATCGAAGGCAGCTATTACCGCTGCATTAAGTCTCTTTATCTCATCGGCAATGAATCCTTTTTCACTGAGGGTTTGTTGGTTGATAAAAGGTGCGCCATTGAACGAAGCGGCTCCCACCGCATATTTGATGATGTTGTCGATCTGCTTTTCGCTGTAACCCAGGTTGCGAAGGGCTGCAGGAACGGATTGATTGATGATCTTGAAATAACCACCGCCGGAGAGTTTCTTGAATTTCACGAGCGCGAAATCAGGCTCTACGCCAGTTGTATCGCAGTCCATGACGAGTCCGATAGTCCCGGTGGGGGCGATCACCGTAGCCTGGGCATTCCGGTAGCCATACTTCTCTCCCATCTCTACGGCATCATCCCATGCCTTGCAGGCAGCCTTGAGGAGATAGTCGGGGCAGAATTGCGCCTTCAAACCCTGTGGCTTCAGGCTCAGTTGCTCATATTCATCGGCATCGTATGCGGCGAGGCGGTGATTGCGCATCACACGCATCATATGCTCCTTGTTTTCTTCATAGCGGGGAAATGCACCGAGTACCGAAGCCATCTCGGCTGATGTCTTATAGGAAACCCCGGTCATGATCGCCGTCAGCGCGCCTGCAATGCCCCTGGCCTCTTCACTATCATAGGGGATACCGCTAACCATGAGAAGCGTTCCAAGGTTCGCATACCCAAGACCGAGAGTGCGGTATTCATAGCTCAGTTGAGCTACTTCACGCGAGGGGAACTGGGCCATCAGGACGGATACTTCCAATACCACTGTCCATAGGCGGCAGTTATATTCATAGCCTTCCACATCGAACAGGTTAGTGGCAGGATCGTGAAACTTCATCAGGTTGGAGGAGGCGAGATTGCAGGCCGTATTATCCAGGAACATGTATTCCGAGCAGGGATTGGAGGCCCTGATCTCACCACCTTCGGGGCAGGTATGCCATTCGTTGATGGTAGTGTTATATTGAGTGCCGGGATCGGCGCAACGCCAGGCGGCATACGCGATCTGGTTCCATAATTCTTTCGCGGGGATCTTCCTCATTACCCTTCCATCCATACGCGCGGTCATTTCCCAGTCCTCGTTACGCTCTAATTTCTCAAAGAATGAATTGGGAATGCGTACGGAATTATTCGAGTTCTGTCCACTCACCGTGCGATAGGCCTCTCCTTCATAATCGGATGCATAGCCGGCATTGATCAGTGCAGCAACCTTCTTCTCCTCCTCTACTTTCCAATTGATGAATTCTACTATCTCGGGGTGATCGAGGTCGAGGCAAACCATTTTGGCGGCGCGGCGGGTAGTGCCACCACTTTTGATGGCGCCGGCGGCGCGGTCGCCGATCTTCAGGAAGCTCATTAGTCCGCTGGAGGTACCGCCACCACTCAGCTTTTCCTTTTCACCGCGCAGGTTGGAATAGTTTGTTCCCACACCCGATCCATACTTGAATATTCTTGCTTCACGTACCCATAGGTCCATGATGCCGCCATCATTGACAAGGTCGTCTTCCACGCTCAGGATGAAACAGGCATGTGGCTGTGGTCGTTCGTAGGCCGATGTCGACTTCTTCAATTCACCATCTGCCTGGTCCACATAATAATGCCCCTGTGGCTTGCCGGTTATCCCGTAGCTCTCATACAGACCGGTATTGAACCATTGGGGGCTATTCGGAACACACATCTGGTTGAGGATCGAATAGACGAGTTCCTCGTAGAAGACCTGTGCATCGGTCTCAGAGGCGAAGTAGCCATACTTTTCACCCCAGACCCGCCAGCAATTAGCGAGGCGGTGTGCGACTTGTTTGGCAGAGGTCTCCCTGCCCAGGCTTCCATCCGCCTGGGGAACTCCGGCCTTTCGAAAATATTTTTGTGCGAGAATATCCGTTGCTATCTGGCTCCATTGTTTGGGTACTTCCACATTATTCATCTCAAAGACCACTTCTCCACTTGGGTTTCGTATGACGGACGTTCGGTAATCGTACTCGAATAGATCGAACACACTGACCGCATCCTTTGTGAAGCGGCGACGGAATTGCAGCCCGCCTGGAGCGGCTGGTTGTTTTTTACTTGTCATAACGAATAGAATTTAACGTGTCCTGGTTGTAAATAATTCCTGCGGGGAGCCTCTTACGAAAGTATTTTTTGCCAAAGAATTTTAGCCCTTTCAAATATTAACATTGTGTGGATAATACGAGCCTATCCGCCGAAAATGGTTACAGTGCTGCTTTATAAATTTCTTCACATTGAAAATGGAACGACTTCATGAATTTTTTTTTGGTGAAGTCGAAAGAGTGTATTAGTATCTTTTTAATGAACAAATGGAAAAAGGAATTAGGAATTTGGGATTAGGAATTAAGCTTCATTCGAAGTGTACTTTCCCATGTGAGTTAAGAAAATAGAACGGTTCACTTCTTAAAGAAAGAGAGCGCTTCGCATGAAGCCTAATCCCAAATTCCCAATTCCCCAATTCCTAGTTCTTAATCCTGATTTCCCAATCAAATTTTATACCTCACTCGCATCTATATTTTTCGTTTTTTTGCCTATGATGAAATTGCTGAACCCCGTCTGCCTGCTTATTATTTTCAATCTTTTTTCACTATCCTCTTCGGGCCAAACCCAGTTCTCGGGATGGCTTGCCTCCTTCAATACTTTTAAAGTAAGTAAGAAGTTCAGCCTGGTCACCGATATACAACTGCGGAGTTCGGATGAGGTGCAACATGTTCAGACCTTGCTGATCCGGCCTGGCGTCAATCTTACCCTGGCCAAACAATTGACCCTGAGTGCAGGATATGCCTATGTTCAAAACCGGCGCATACTCAATAATGTAAGTGGCTATGCCGTCGAGCACCGCATATGGGAACAACTTTTATTTAACCACAAGCTTTCTGCATTGGCGGTGAGCCATCGCCTGCGACTGGAGCAACGCTTCATTCCCCGTGTTGCCGTAGTGAATAATGAGATCAGGAAGAACGGCACGCTTCATGCGAACCGCATACGTTATTTTATCCGCAACCTGCTTCCCCTGAATTCCAGGCGAACACCATTTACGAAGGGCCCCTTCGCCGCATTGCAGGACGAGGTCTTTCTGAATATCGGGAACAAGGCGAATGTAAATGGAAAGACCTTCGACCAGAACCGGTTTTATCTTGCGATAGGCTATAGGGTGAATAAGCGATTCGATCTTGAGACGGGATATTTAAATCAGTATATCCGGGGCAGCAATGCTTCCGTGACGAGGAAT
>DATHKS010000136.1:0-4137 GCA_035488975.1 Chitinophagaceae bacterium
GTTAATCAAATGATAAAATGACCGGGATGTCAACTGGATGTCAACTGGATGTCAACTGGATGTCAACTGGATGTCAACTGGATGTCAACTGGATGTCAACTGGATGTCAACTGGATGTCAACTGGATGTCAACTGGATGTCAACCGTGCAAGGTAGGAAATGGCCGCCATTATTTTCCGCCGCGGATCTTATCCAGTAATTCGCTCAGAACTACCGCTTCTTTCTTACTCAGGTTGCCAAAGATATTGTCGAGCTCATCCTCACGCGCATCGAGACGTTCCAATAGCTTCCTCCCCTTGTCGGTGATCATCACATCCACCAGCCGGCGGTCCGCCTTGCAGGTTCCCTTTTTCACCAGCCCCTTTGTGATGAGGCGATCCACTATGCGGCTGGTATCGCTCATCTTGTCCAGCATTCGCTCCCTGATCTGCAAAGTAGACAGCGGTTGAGGATGGCTGCCGCGAAGGATTCGCAATATATTGAACTGTTGTGGCGTGATATCCTCGGAAGCGAAAAGCTCTTTACTCTTCTCGGTCACCCAGCCGTACGTATAGATCAGGTTGACCGCCGCTTTCTGAAGTTCGTTGCGGAACTTGGTTTGAAGTATATCCTGGTCGATGCTCATATAATAAGGTTTGCTTACTAAAAATATAAAGTTTCCCCCTACTTTGGGTGGCTATTTTGAAAAACCTCAACCGCCAAAAAGAAAGCCAGTCCTGGTCTTCAGGCGATTTCGGAATCTCCCGCAAAGTTAATGTTATAACATTGAATTTCAATGAGGGTGCAGATTTGCGTGCCAGGCCTGGTTATTAACGGCCACGCCCGTCTCCTGTGCAAAAAAATACCAAAGACGGTCCATTGCCGGGATAGTAGAAATGATTTGCTTTGCCATTGCATCTCCATCACCGTCCAATCACCACCATCTCTATTACAATGAAAGTGTTTTCCGAAGCCGTCCGTGACTTTTGTGAAGGGTTCATTTCCTTCTATACCTCCATCTACCAGGAAATGAAGCGATGGTAGGCTAGCCCGCCTGTTTTTTCAAGGCCGCCGCCAGTTTAAATATCGTAAAAAGGTGGTGCGCTTCGTGAAGAAGAAAGAAATTCAGCCAACTGATAAGGTTCATTTGCCCGAATGCCGGATGTACCGCGGTCTTCGCGAGGGCCAGCTCCGTAAAGTTCAATAGCCCTGCAGACATTTCTTTTCGCGTTCCCAGGAGATCCTGGATTATCTCGCGGCTCGATTTGCCGCAATTCTCCAGAAACTGCGGGTCCGCCTCCGCCGTATAGGCCTCGAATGCCGGGTTAGGCTCATCGAGCAGGCGCCGGATCCTCTTGATAAAAACATGCTGGTAGGTCTCAAGGTGAACCACATTCTCAAAGATCGACCACTTGCCCGGTTGAATGGCCTGGCGTATCTGCTGATCGGTGAGACCATCAATCAATTCTATTAAACTCTTATGCTGATATTGCAGACGGGTTGAGACAGATGAAGGCATTTGCATGAATGGCAAGTTTATTAATTATTGCTCCAGACTTTTGTTCCCTCGGAGCAATTTGCGCAAATATCGATATTCTTTCTTCCTTTGATCACCTGCGACCTGAACCGGTTGTACTCACCATTCTTCCAGATCTCTTTGAAAGGTTTTTGCTTCAGATCGCCTAGCTGGTGCTGGGCATCCTTATCGAAACAACAGGGCGCCACGAGCCCATCCCATGTGATCACAGGGTCATGCCACAGGCGCCAGCAATGATTGGCCAGCTTTCCCTTGAATTCATTGACGCCCGATGCCGTCTTGCGGTAACGGCTATATTTATCGTTAGTAGGGATCAATTGGTTGGGATCATCCTTATAGTCATATACCTGCGCAGTCTTGAACCATACATCATCAACCCCGATCTCCTTCGCCAGTTGTTTTACATCTTCGATCTGGTGCTCGTTCGGTTTTACAACCAGGAACTGGAAGATGATGAAAGGCGTTTTGCTTCGCAATTCTTTTTTCCACTTTACGATATTCCTTGCGCCGGCCAATACTTTTTCCAGGCTTCCCCCAACGCGGTATTGCTGGTACACTTCCTGCGTTGTTCCATCTATTGAAATGATGAGACGGTCCAGGCCACTCTCTATCGTACGGCGCGCATTTGCATCCGTCAGGTAATGTGCATTCGTGGAAGTGGCGGTGTATATTTTTTTCGCAGACGCATATTGTACCATATCGAGGAAAGAGGGATTCAGATATGGTTCGCCCTGGAAATAAAAAACGAGGTATAACAATTCCCTATGAAGCTGATCGATGGTCTCCGTGAAGAAGTCCCTCTTCAACATGCCAGTCGGCCGGGTGAACGCCCTCAATCCACTTGGACATTCGGGACAGCGAAGATTGCACGACGTTGTAGGCTCAAAGGAAATGGATACGGGATAACCCCATTGAATCGCCTTGCCGGTCCATTTACTGGCGTAGTAGCTTGCCAACACCTTCAGGCCATTCCAGGCACGATGAATAGTGAGCTTTGATAAAAGATTAATGCTATCACTCCGGTTGAATCTCGACATCCTTGTAAAGTTAGCGATAGTTACCTGTCGGCACAAAGCAAAATTGGCATCGCCCCGTTAAAAAGCATGGGCCGTTTGCCAAAAGACAACAGGGAATACAGCATATTTTTTCTATCTTATACAGCCAAAGCCAATGGCTGCAATACAGCAACATAAAATTTCCCTCCTGGGCGATTCCGCCGTTACAGTTGATTTCGGAAACGTCACCTGCCACGATACTCATAAGAGAGTCCTGACTATTTTTCGCAGCATTAAGAAAGATCCGCTCCCCGGAATGACTGAAGTAGTACCCGCCTATAGTTCCCTCACGGTGTACTATGACCTTTTTCAACTGCGAAGCAGTGTTGCGCAAAATACCACGGTGGCCGACTGGATGATGACGCAATTGGAGGAGAGGGTTATCACTGCCGTAAATACGGAAGATGTTCCTTTTACCACTCGTGATATACCCGTCTGTTACGACAAGGAATTTGCACCGCACCTGGAAGAGATCGCTTCTTTAAAGAAGATCTCGGTCGATGATGTGATACAACTGCATGTCTCTACCACCTATCTCGTGTACATGCTGGGATTTCTACCAGGCTTCGCATATATGGGAGAGGTAGATGAAAAGATAGCGGTACCACGCAGGCCTTCCCCATCAACCGTTGCGGCGGGAAGTGTCGGCATTGCCGGAAGACAGACAGGGATCTATCCATTTGTGTCGCCAGGTGGCTGGCAGATCATCGGGCGAACGCCCTTGAAATTATTCGACGCCAATAGTGAAGAGCTGACCTTATTGAAAGCAGGCGACAATATCAGGTTCTATTCAATCAGCCGACATGAATTTGAGAATTTTTAAAGGCGGTGTTTTGGATACGGTCCAGGACATGGGCCGCTACGGTTGGCAACCATCGGGTGTCAACCCCGGGGGTGCTATCGATAAGGTGTCTGCAAGGGTCGCCAATATTCTCGTGGGCAATTCTTCCAATGAAGCCGTTATAGAAATACATTTTCCCGCCTCTGCATTCTTCTTCGAGAAGCCTGCATTGATCGCTATTGCGGGCGCCGATTTCTCCGCAAGCATCAATGGTGAACCCGTGCCTCATCTCCACCCGATCCTGCTGAATAAGTTTAGCATCCTGCAGTTCCAGGGCGTTGAGAAGGGAACGAGAGCCTACCTCGCAGTGCATGGAGGCCTCGATCTTCCGCCATGGCTCGGCAGTTATAGCACACAACTGAAGGCGGCAATAGGCGGATATAAAGGAAGACCTCTTCAGAAGGAAGATGAGATCCAGCTCAAGCCTTCGCATGATTTTTCAGTTGGCCTGGGCAAAAAAGAATTCGAAGTGCTTCCATGGAAAGTGGATATGAATTGGGGTGACCCTACTGGAGAGGAGACCTTTATTCTTCCCGGTAATGAATGGAGCTGGCTGACTGAAAAATCCAGGTCGCAATTGACGAAGGAATCATTCACCATAACGAGCCAGTCGGACCGGATGGGATACTGTCTCAAAGGCCGGCCCTTGTCCCGGTCTTCGAAGGAAGAGCTCGTGTCCTCCGCCGTTACATTCGGCACCATGCAGTTATTACCGGATGGGCAGG
>DATHKS010000137.1:0-9572 GCA_035488975.1 Chitinophagaceae bacterium
ACGATTCCCGGCTCTTGATCCTCTTCCTCTTCTTCGGATTCACCATCGAAAGATCATCCCCCATCAGCATGCCCCAGGGCTTGAGGCCATCCACTCGCTCGAAGATGGTCTTCATGATGGCAACACCCGGGATCGAGAGGAACATACCCGAGACACCGGCAAGTGCGCCACCCACGAGCACGCCGATGATACTTGCAAGCGCATTTATCCGAACCTTGGAGCTTACCACATAGGGCATGAGAAGGTTATTGTCGATGAATTGCACGATGGTCAGCGCCAATGCCACCCACAACACGTCGCTGATATTGTTGGAACTGGTAAGCGTGATGAGCATGCAGATGATAGTGGCCACAAGCATGCCCACATACGGGATCATGTTGAGAATGGCAGCCAGTACGGCAAGGAAGATCGCATACTCGATGCCGATGATAAAGAAACCCGTTGCATTCAGCCCTGCCACGATCGCCATTTCGATGAGGAGTCCCAGCATGTACCCCTGGATGATCCCCTTCGATTCCGCGATCACTTCCTCCACGCTGGTCTTGTGCCGGACATTGAAACTATCGACGAGGAATTTGCGGATGAGCCCGCGATAGTACATGATGAGGAATGTATAGATCGGAAGCAATACCACATACAACAATGCCTGCACCGCAGAAAAAAGAGTGGCTCCCACCACGCTCGTTCCCGATCCCTGCATATTCGTAGTGGCCTGCGCGATGGCCTTGTCCTGTTCCTTGTAGCTATAGTTGAATGTCTTCCTGATCCAGATCTGCACGGTATGCCAGTGTTCCTTCATGTGTTGCTTGATGGCCGGCAGGTCGCTCATGAAACTCGCCACCTGCGAAGACAAAAAGTAAATGATGCTGCCGATGAAAAGAAGCGCGAACAGGATCGAGAGCAGCATGGCGGGCACTTTCGGTATGCCTTTTCTTACCAGCCAGTTATTCAGCGGCAACAGCAATATCGCCAGTACAATGGCGAAGAAAAGCGGCATGAGGATATCACTGCCGATATAGATCAATCCTCCAAGCAACACGATCGATAGGAGGATGAGTGCGAATTTCAGGTAGAATGGAGAGGTTTGGTTTTCAGGCATAGAGGGTGATTGGGGATCAATGTATGAAATATTTGGGTGAGGAAGGAAATGGAGGTTAAGTTGACTGGTTAATTAAGTTGATAGGTTTCGTAACTGGTTAGGAACTCCTTTGTGTTCTTTGTGCTCCCTTGTGCCTTTGTGGTAAAAACTAACCACAAGGAGCACAGGGTTTTCACAAGGGACACAACGATAGTCTGAATACGGGAAACCAACTTATCAACTTATTAACCAGTCAACTTATCAACTAACCAGCTCCCTACTTCCGACGGGTTAACTTCAAGAACCTCGTTATCAAAAACACCGACGCCAGCGTAAGTCCCGTAATGAGTCCGAGCCACATACCGGTGGCGCCCATTTTAAATACAAAGGCAAGGAGATATCCTACCGGCAGACCGATCACCCAATAGGCGATGCCGATAAGCAGCGTGGGCAATTTCACATCCTTGATGCCCCGTAGCAACCCGGCCCCAATGGCCTGCGTAGCATCGGAGATCTGGAACACGGCCGCAAACAGGATGAGAAGCGCGGCCAGCTTTATTACATCCGTATTGTTGTTGAACAAAAGGGGAAGCTGGTGTCGGAAGACCGTAAACGCTATCGCACAGAATATCCCATAGCCGAATGCCATGAGGAGCGTGCTCTTTCCTATCACGGCGATCTTCTTCCAGTTGCCGCGCCCATACGTGTTGCTCACTCTGATCGAACCCGCCTGTGCAAGGCCCATCGATACCATGAAAGTGAACGAGGCGCAACTCAACGCGATCTGGTGAGCCGCCTGTGCAATGGCGCTGATGGTGCCGATGAGGATACCCGATACGGCAAACGCACCAGCCTCCATGCCTATCTGGATGCTGCTGGGTACACCAATGTGTAACAACTCGCGCAGGGTTTGGCTCCGCAATTTCCACTGGCTTTTTCGTACGGCGACATATCTCCAGAACGTGGAATGCTTCAGTATGACAATAGCGAGGACAATGAAGATGAGGCTCCGCGTGATCAGCGTGGCATAGCCCGCGCCTCTCAATTCCAGCCGCGGGAATCCCCAGTTACCATAGATAAGCAGCCAGTTCAGGAAAATATTCACAGGTATAGCGGAAACGGACAGAAGCATTGCCGTCTTGGTGAATTCAAGGCCGTCTGTAAACTGTTTGAGCGTCATGAAGAGTAACATCGGGATGATGGAGAATCCCATGATCTGCAGAAATGGAAGGGCATAGTTGACTACCTCCGGGTCCTGCCCGAGATGGTGCAACACATTCTTCCCCGATATGAGTACTAATGAAATGAGAATGGCTGTGAGAGAACAAAGGCAGAATCCATTGAAAAGGTAATGGGAGACCTGCTTACCATCCCTGCGCCCATGGGCCATGGATACCATTTGCGAAACGGAGATCGTCATGCCAATACCGAGTACGAAGGGGATATTCATCACATTCACTACCAGGGCCGCTGCGGCGAGTTGCTTATAGCTGATCGCGCCAACCATGGCAGTATCGATGATGTGCAGCGCCATTTGCGCCAGCTCCCCGATGATGATGGGCAATGCTAATCGCAGGGTTCTTGAGGCTTCAGTACGCATGAAGGTGAAAAAATGTTGAAAGGCAGGCGAAGGTAGGAAGATGAAGATAGAGCCCAAAGGAAATGAGTATTGAATATCAAACATTAAATAACAATTGTCATTCCCCTTACACGCAAGTCTGCGATTTAGAATATTGACCCTTTTTTTCTACTTTGCAACGCAATGAAACGACTATACTGCTATTCTTTCCTGTTCCTTCTTCTTTTCTTCTTTCATTCCTCGATGGCTCAGAACAGGCGGCCTTCAATAGCCAAGGAAGGCGCATGGGTGACCCTTCATTCCTACGACTATGCCTCCACTACGCTCGAACACGAAGCCGAGGATGGATTCATGGATATTGTCTTCGAAAAACAAATCTCCCTTGCCAACCAGTCGACCTACTTTAAAAAGACGGTGAAGATCGTATCGGAAGCAGGGATCCAGAACAGTTCCGAGATCTCCGTGGATTTCGATCCTTCCTATCAGCAGGTGAGTTTCCATACGATACGCATCGTGCGTGACAATAAGATCATCAACCAGCTCGATCTGCACCGTATGAAGGTCATACAACAGGAAAAGGAACTCAGCCGCTACGTGTATAACGGATCGCTTACGGCAGTGCTGATCCTGGAAGACGTTCGTAAAGGAGATGTGGTGGAATACAGCTACACATTGAAGGGCGCCAACCCGGTGTTCAGGGGACGCTATGCCAGCACATTCGATCTTAATTATAATGTTCCCATCTCGCACCTGTATTATAAACTGATCCTGCCGAAAGGCAGAAGCATCTTCATAAAAAATAAGGGCACGGATATTCGGCCGGCCATTCAGACTCTCCCGCAGGAGACCATATACGAATGGAAGGCGGAGAATGTCGCCTCCATGCATCTCCAGGACAATCTCCCCGGCTGGTATGATCCCTTCTCCGAGGTGATGGTGAGTGAATACCAAAGCTGGAAGGAAGTGAACGACTGGGCAATGGAATTGTTCCCCGCGGTGAAATCCCTCTCTCCTGCTCTCTTGAATAAGATCAATGACATAAGAACCAAATATCCTTCGAGGGAAGACCAGGTGTTGAGCGCGCTGCGGTTTGTGGAGGATGATGTCCGGTACATGGGTATTGAAATAGGAGAGAATTCACACCGGCCCGGCAGCCCGGATAAGATCTTCTCACAGCGCTTCGGCGATTGCAAGGATAAGTCATACCTGCTTTGCACGATGCTCGGCTCGCTGGGGATCGAGGCCTCCCCGGTCCTGATCAACAGCCGGTCCAAGCAGGATATCGTCGATTGGCTTCCCGCGGCGAATGCTTTCGACCATGCCACCGTGAGAATAAACCTCGACGGCAGGTACTACTGGTTCGATCCCACCATTTCTTTCCAGCGCGGAAATATCAACTCCATCTCCTACCCCGATTACCGGTATGGCCTGGTGATCGCTGAAGGCACCACGGCGCTAACGCCGGTCAACCAAAAAGAACCCGGCATGGTGAAAGTGAAGGAGACCTTCGACATCCCCGATATGTCGGGTAATGCAAGGCTTACCGTCATCTCGCGATATACCGGCAGCTATGCGGACGACACCCGCAGCAGTTTCAACAATACCAGCCGCTTCGAGATGCAGAAGACATACCGTGATTACTATGCCACCTACTTCGAGGATATTTCGGCCGACAGCCTTTCCTTTTCCGAGGAGGATAGCAGCGGGACATTCGTTACAAAAGAATATTATACTATCGGGAACCTGTGGGAACTGAAAGAGGGGATAAGGAAAGCATACTTCAATGCCTTCGTGATCGATGGCATATTAAGGAAGCCAAAGGAGACGCAGCGAAAGATGCCCTTTGCCCTGCAGTACCCGGCAAAATACAAGGAAGAAGTAGTTGTTAACCTGCCGGAAGAATGGTCGATCGAGGAAAGCAAGGAATATATAGAGAATGATGCCTTCAGGATGTCGGCCAGGTTTAGCTATACACTCCGGAAGGCCATACTGGCTTATGAATACGAGGCATTGCAGGATCACGTTCCAACGGACAAATCCAAACAATACGTAGAGGCCTTGCGCAAGAAAGACGATAATTTCAGTTATTTCTTTTCAAAGGCGGAGGATGGAACTTCCATTAAGCCGAAGCTTTCCGTTACAAAGGACAAGAAGGGGAATTCGTCGATATTCGTTTTCATCTCGCTGGTACTTGGAGCGGCCCTTGTGATCTGGCGTGTCCGGAAGAGCGCATGATATCATGCCAGCACCCGAACTCTTCACTTGAAGCCTGATTCCAAATTCCTAATCCCTATCCCTAATCCCCTTCCCTGCGCAATTACTTCGGCAACACCGCGCCATACCTCAACCGGCGTCCCTTAAACCTCTTCTCCGGGAAAAGAATATCATGTGCGGTTTCATACCCCTCATCGGCTACCTGCCTGAGCATACGGCTTGACTTGTGCCTTCTCCAGGCATAGAAAACGATTCCGGCGGCCGCCCCTGCCGCAACGGCTAGTATTATCTTGTTAGTGGCTTTCATTCAATTGTGCTTTTGAGGGAGAGAGATGCAAAAAACATACCATTTGAAGTGGGATGTTAGTTGACTAGGTAATAAGTTGATTAGTTAATAAGTTGATAAGTTTCGTGTGGTGCGAAGCTGTTTTAGTACTGGTGCTTCCCTACCTTATCAACTTGTTAACTAATCAACTTATCAACTCCCTGGCTTTAAGTCAGACTCTCATAAAATCCCCCACCCACTCCCTAATCGACTTCTTGATCTCCTTCGGTGAAAGGCCATCCTGCAGCGCTCGGGTAATGAGCCCGGGCAATTCCTCGTCGGAGGCAAACCGCAGGGCCGCGAGTTGGGCAAAGGTCAATTGCGCCTCCAGTGGCTCGAGTCGTTGACTGGTCAATACAAAATACCTGAAACGGAGTTCCATGCGGACCAAACGGTTTTGCAGGGTAATCGAATAGTGCTGGCGAACCATGAATGATAGCCAACCTACCAACGCTACCAACGCACTAATGGCCAGCCATTCATATTTGCGTCCCTCGTTGGTGATTGCCTGCCAGAGGCAGATGATCAGGAGTACGAGGACAACCGGGTAAAAGATAAAATGGTGAGAAGTATAGTACTTGGCATGATTGCCATAGTCTTGTTTTTTCATTTGTTGAGATTTGAGTAGATGCGTAAGTATTCCGGCCCTGAAGTTAGCGCCAATAAAATAAAGGCCGGAAACACTCCGGCCTTTATTACAATTTGTTCATCACTGGCATCCTTTACGCTTCTTCCCCTGCCGCCGCATAGTTGATGTTGTTCTCGGCGATCCCTGTCAGCAGTTCGTCTGCGTCTTTCTCCTCGTTCAATGTAGTTTCGAGGATATCCGCCGCATCTTTGTAGCCGAGCGTCAGCGCAAGCTGGTGAAGGCCACCGTAGGTCGCGATCTCATAGTGCTCCACCTTTTGCCCGGCAAGGATCAGTCCTACATCACGTGTAGCCGTTCCCTCTTCCGTATCCTCTATGATACTGTCCCCTTCTTTCGTAATGCCTTCCATGGCCTCGCATTTCTTCGCCTGCGCCTTATGCCCCAGTATCTCGAATACATGCTCGAGCCTCGATACATGTTCCTTCGTCTGTTCCAGGTGATCTGCAAATGCATTTCCCAATTCCTCACTGGTAGCAGCCTTTTGCATTTTCGGCAGCACCTTCGTCAGGTGCTTCTCGGCCCAATAGATATCCTTCAGTTCATCGTGAAAAAATTCAGCGAGTTTGGTGTCACTTACAGGTTCCCTGGCAGCAGTCGCTTTCCTGGTCGGAGTTTTTGTTTGTTTTTTCATCTCTTTCAATTTTTATAGTTAATGTTATCGTAGGATACGTGCGATAAAAAACATGCCATCCTTTTTCAAGGAAGAGAATGAAAAAATTGTCGATCTTCTGTGTACTAAAATTCCCATTTTGCATTTGCTTCGTGAAGCCTGTTATTCTTATATCCGTGTTAACCCGGAGAAAAATGAAATTGGCGGATAGCAAATGACCGATCGAATGATTATTTTTACCGGATGAATTTACCCGGCAATCTTCTGTGGCTTATTTTCGGTGGCCTCTTTGCCGCCATTGGTTACTTCGTGGGTGGCTTAGTCCTCTGCTGTACGATAATTGGCATTCCCTGGGGGTTACAGTGTTTCAAAATTGCCTCACTCGTGCTCTGGCCTTTCGGCAAGCGCGTAGTAAGCGATAGCCAGCAGACCGGCTGCCTCTCTTCTATTTTCAACCTGATCTGGATCATTTGCGGGGGTTGGTACACGGCACTTGTGCATCTCGTGATGGGCCTGTTGTTATGCATCACCGTCATCGGTATTCCCTGGGGGCGCCAGCATTTCAAGCTGATAGAGATCTCCCTGATGCCTTTCGGAAAGCGTATAATCGAGGATTAGGACGCCCGGGGGCGGGTAGCAGGCATACTAAACCCGGTCCCGGACCCGTTATCCATATGTAAAATCCATTCCTATGCATTATCATCATCCACCCGATCAATGCGTGAATTGTAATTACCCCATTCATTCAACAGTTCTACGCCATTCCATCAACCATCTTGGCTACGCACTTTGTATTACCTGCCAGGAAAAGCTTCGAACGAAACTCAGGTCTACCTCCCGCGAAACACTCAAGCTCTATTTTTCATTGAAGAAGAGGGGCATCCCCGCCGAACTGGAAAAATCAGATGGGTATAAGAGGATCGATATCGCCATTGTTCCATCAAAAGTCAATATCGAGGTAGACGGCCCGCAGCATACCTACAATCCGCGGCAGGCACTAGCCGACCTGAAGCGCACCTATCACTCTTATGCGCAGGGATACTTTACGCTCCGTATTCCAAACGCGTTGGTAGCGTATAATCTCGAGGAAACGGTTGATTATATAACGGAGATACTTCACGTAGGTAAGAACTAGCTGGATTGCTCAAAGTAGCAAGTCAAAATTCAAAAGTAAAAATTCAAAAGGGCTCCCTAACGATGGAGACTCCTACCGCTTCGGGTCTATTTTTGAATTTTTACTTTTGAATTTTGAATTACTGCCCAAGTACGGACAATATCACCGTGACACTGTCTCCCATTACAAAACTGCCGCCGCCAACAGAATAGTCGCGCCGGTCGAGCGTGAACGTCCCCTCGAAGAGAATGCCAGCGCCCTTCGGCTTGGCAGTAAATGGAAAACTGATCTCCTTGGTAACACCCTTGATGGTAAGCCGGCCGGAAACAGTGAACGCCCCCGCTTTCGTACTCGTTACTTTGGTGGAAACGAAGCGGATGCTGGGAAATTTCTCTACGTTAAAATATTCTTCCTTCCGCAGATGGCTATCCCTCGTCTTATTCCCGGTGGCAATACTGCCGGCATCCACCTCCATGTTGAAAGATATCTTTCCCGGGTTCGATCCGTCATAGGCGATGGTTCCCTTGAGGCCTGAGAAATGGCCCGTTACAGTTGTCCCAAAATTCTTGATGCTGAATCGCACGGATGAGCCCTCGTTGTCGGGAGTCAGCGATTGTGCGTGTACGGCTGCGCCTGTAAGCACTGCGAGCAGGAGGAGTGAGCATTTATACACGGTGTCAGGCCCGTTTTAAAGAAGGCCCATACACTTAACGGATGGATGATCGAATTAGTTGCCCTGTCAGTTGGCGCCACCCTGGTATCTAGCCAGGGAGTTGATAGGTCGGCTAGTTGACTAGTTGATAGGTTGATAAGGCCTCCTGCCTGTGCACTTTGTGAGACCTTTTGGCCCCTGGGGTTAAATCTTCTTACACAATACGCGAGCGAAACAAAGTTCCCCACCCACCGTTACGAAACTTATCAACCTATTAACTTATCAACTTATTCGCCTGTCACAAAATTCCACAACAACACCCCGTTTGCCCGATTGCCGCTTTTCAAATAACTTCGCCACTCATTAATGGCCGGCGCCGAATGGCTGGCTGGAATTTAAACAATCAATCAACGAAATATGGCATACGATGTAGTTGTACTCGGTAGCGGACCCGGCGGATACGTGGCGGCTATACGGGCTGCACAATTAGGCTTAAAGACAGCGATCATAGAAAGGGAAAGTCTCGGCGGTATTTGTCTTAACTGGGGATGTATCCCCACGAAGGCATTGCTGAAGAGCGCCCAGGTGGTCAATGATATCAAACATGCCGAGTCCTTCGGTATTGAGGCTACCGGCACTCCCAAGTTCGACGCGATCATCAAGCGTAGCCGCGGCGTAGCGGACAAGATGAGCAGGGGCGTTCAGTTCCTGATGAAAAAGAATAAGATCGATGTTGTATCGGGCTTCGGCAAACTGGTGGCCAAGGGAAAACTGGAGGTCACGGATAAAGAAGGCAAGAAGCAAACGGTAGAGGCGAAACATATCATCATCGCTACCGGCGGCCGGAGCCGGGAGTTGCCTGCCCTGAAACAGGACGGCAAAAAGATCGTCGGTTATCGCGAGGCCATGATATTGCCTACGCAGCCCAAGAGCATCATCGTGGTGGGCAGTGGCGCGATCGGGGTAGAATTCGGTTACTTCTATAATAGTATCGGAACTAAGGTAACCATCGTTGAATTCCTGCCGAGGATAGTACCCGTGGAAGACGAGGACATCTCCAAGGAACTGGAGAAGAGTTTCAAGAAACAGGGGATCGATATCATGACGAGCAGCGAAGTGACTGCTGTTGATACCTCTGGTAGCGGCGTGAAGGCGACGGTGAAGACGGCTACGGGCAATGTAACGCTCGAGGCGGATATCGTGCTGAGCGCTGTTGGCGTGTCTGCGAATATCGAGGGCATCGGCCTGGAAGAATTAGGGATAAAGACCGACAAGGGTCGCATTACGGTCGACAAACATTACCGCACGAATGTACCCGGCGTATATGCGATCGGTGATTGCGTTCCGGGCC
>DATHKS010000138.1:0-3577 GCA_035488975.1 Chitinophagaceae bacterium
CTTAATATGGAGACACTGTTCGATGTGTCGGACAAACTCCATATCAGCAAAGATCTTTCGATCATTTACCTCATCATCGCCATCGGCATACTGGGCTCGGTATATGCCATCTTCGGTGGGCTGAAGGCCATTGCCTATTCCGACGCCATCTATGGCATCGGGCTATTCGTTGGGGGCTTATTGATCCCGGTGTTTGCGCTCTGGAATATCGGCGATCATAATATCGGCGCGGGCCTGACGAAGGTATATGATGCTGCGCCGGAGAAATTCAATTCAATAGGTGCAAAGGATTCGGTGCTTCCATTCGGTACGCTGTTCACCGGTTTAGTGATCAACCAGATCTACTTCTGGTGTATGAACCAGGTGATCGTACAGCGCGCGCTCGGTGCAGCTAACCTGAAAGAAGCGCAGAAGGGCTTCCTGCTGATGGGCGTGTTCAAGATACTCATGCCGATCATCATCGTGCTTCCGGGTGTGATCGGGTACTATTATTTTCGTGAGACCCTTTATGATAACCAGGATACCATCTATCCTAACCTGGTGAAGAAGGTGTTGCCGGTCTCATTGGTTGGATTCTTTGCCGCGGTGGTAATGGGAACTGTATTAAGTACGTTGAATGCCGTGTTGAATAGCGCAGCCACGCTTTTCAGCCTGGGCGTATACAAGAGACAGATCAACCCCTTGGCGGGAGAAAAGAAGTTGGTGAGGATCGGCAAATGGACGACCATCAGCATGGCGATCTTCTCCATCATCGCCGCGCCGCTCGTGGGTAAGGCGCCCGAAGGCATGTACCAGTTGCTGCAACAGCTCAACGGCATCTTCTTCATTCCCATTGCTTCGATATTGCTGGGAGGTTTCTTCATCAGGAATATATCGGCGACGGGTGCCAAGGTGGCCATTTTTACCGGGCTGACCTTTTACATTCTTACCTCTTTTGTATTCAAAGTGAATATTCATTTCGTGCATGTCTGGGGAATAGAATTCCTTCTCAATGTATTGGTGATGCTGATTGTCTCGGCATTCTATAAGAACAAGAATACCTATAAGCCGACCTATACGGGTGAAGTGAATATCACACCATGGAAATATGCAAAGCCGGTAGGATTGCTACTGGTGATTATAACCGTTTTGGTCTATGTTCTATTAAGCTAAGGAAATGGAAATATTAAAGAATTATATCAACGGGCAATGGACCGATAGTGCATCGAAAGAAACCATCGATGTGCTTAACCCCGCAACGGGAGACATCCTTGCCAAAGTTCCATTCGGTAAGGAGACCGTACAGGATGTTGCATCCGCCGCAATTGCCGCAGAGGCAGCCTACCTGGAATGGCGAAACGTTCCGGTATTGAAGAGGATTCAGCCGCTTTTTAAACTGAAGCAATTGCTGGAAGCGAACCAGCATGAAATAGCAAGGCTGATCACAATGGAATGTGGGAAGACGCTCGCCGAATCAACCGGCGAACTGCAACGCGCGATAGAGAATGTGGAAGTGGCCGCGGGGGCGCCGATGCTGATGCAGAGTGAATTCCTCGAGAACATAGCGGGTGGTATCGATGAATACATGATCCGTCAGCCACTCGGCGTAACGGCCTGCATTGCGCCATTCAATTTTCCGGCGATGATCTCCTTCTGGTTCCTTCCTTATGCCATCGCCTGTGGCAATAGCATGATCATAAAGCCGTCGGAGAAGGTGCCGCTCACGATGATGAAGATCTTCGAACTGATCGATCAACTCGATATACCGAAGGGACTCCTGAGCCTGGTGCATGGTGGCAAGCATACGGTCGATGCCATTCTCGATCATCCTGGCATACGATCCATAAGTTTCGTGGGCAGTACCGCCATTGCAAAGTATATCTATTCGAGAGGCACTGCCAATGGAAAGAGGGTGCAGGCCCAGGGTGGCGCCAAGAATCCCGTGGTAGTATTGCCGGATGCGGATATAGAAATGACATCGCAGATCATTACAGACAGCGTGTTCGGCTGCGCCGGGCAACGATGTCTCGCCGCCTCGGTGGTGATCACGGTAGACAATCCTGCCGGCATACGCGAGTCCCTGTACGAATCCGCGAAGAAGAGAAAGCTGGGCTACGGATTGGAGACAGGCGTGGAGATGGGACCCGTCATCAATCCCGAAAGTAAGAAGCGGATCAACGGACTGGTTGGCCTCGGTGTGAAGGAGGGTGGGTCGGTGTTGCTCGATGGCAGGGATGCGTTGGTGAAGGATTATGCATCTGGAAATTTCATCGGCCCAACCATACTCGAAGATATTCCTACCGATGGCGAATTGATACGGACGGAGATATTCGGACCCGTGATGAGTCTCCTGCACATGAAGACCATCGATGAGGCCATTTCTTTCGTCAACCGGAGCGCCTATGGCAACATGGCCTGCCTGTTTACCAGCAGCGGCGCCAGTGCGCGGAAATTCCGGAATGAGGCAATGGCCGGTAATATCGGGCTCAATATCGGCATCGCTGCTCCCATGGCGCAGTTTCCCTTCAGCGGATGGAAGGAGAGTTTCTTCGGTGACCTGCATGGCCAGGGAAAACATGCGATCGAATTTTTTACACAAACAAAAGTTGTCGTTGAACGCTGGCCGAAAGAATGGTCAAGAAAATTTTAAGCAATATGAAGACAGTAACGAAGATAAAAGTGGCCAATGCACCCTGTTCCTGGGGCGCGTTGGAATTCGAGCTCGAAGGTAAGGCGTTGGGCTATGCCCAGGTATTGGATGAGATAGCGGCGACGGGCTATTCGGGAACGGAACTCGGCGACTGGGGATTCATGCCCACGGAACCAAGAGAACTTCATCACGAGATCTCGAAGAGAAAACTTGAACTGCTGGGGGCATTCGTCCCGGTGGCATTGGCAACCGAAACTGCGCATGATGCAGGGATACAACAGGCCTTACGCGTTGGCGGGTTGATGAAGGACGCCGGCTATCCCGGAGCGTTCATCGTATTGGCCGACGAGAACGGTTCAATAGAAGAACGCACGAAGAATGCGGGCAGGCAACGGGCAGGAAGCGGGCTGTCCGCCGACGGTATGAAGACCTTTGCCAGGGGCGCCAATAAACTCGCGAAGGCGGTGAAGGAGCAACTCGGAATGAGGACTGTCTTTCATCACCACGGCGCGGGCTATATTGAAACCCCCTCCGAGATCGACGCATTGATGGATGCCACCGATCCGCAACTGCTCGGGTTGTGTTTCGATACCGGTCACTACTTCTTCGGCGGCGGCAGGGATCCCGTGGCGGTACTCGATAAATACTGGGACCGGATCTGGCACGTACACTTCAAGGATTTTTCGGCGGAGGTGGCGAAGCTTTCTAAAGAGAATGGATGGAACTATTTCGAATCGGTCAGTCATGGCATCTTCTGTGAACTGGGCAAGGGCAGTGTGGATTTCAGGAAAGTGAAGGACTTCCTGGATGCAAAGGCATATGATGGATGGGTGGTGGTAGAACAGGATGTATTGCCCGGTATGGGAAACCCAAAGGAGTGTGCGCGGAACAACAAGGAATACCTGAAGGCAATTGGAGCATAAATTTTATCTATAAAAATATAAGTAA
>DATHKS010000139.1:0-3434 GCA_035488975.1 Chitinophagaceae bacterium
TATCCAGATGCCGGAGATGGATGGCCATGCCGCCACCCGTTTCATTCGCAACGACCTGGGCTCACAGATACCTATTATCGCTATGACGGCGCATGCCATGTCGGGCGAAAGAGAGAAGTGTATCGCTTCCGGCATGCATGATTATATCTCCAAACCTATTGATGAAAAGAAATTGTACCAATTAATCACCCAATATTCAACCACTATGAATTTCCAGGCTACGAACGTAAATCAACATCAGTATCACGATCAACATGCACCTGCCGGCCCGGCCAAGGTGATCAACCTTCAATACGTGGATGAGATCGCCGGAGGCGACGCATCATTCAAGAAAGACATCATCCGGGAGTTCGTCAACCAGGTGCCCGCAAAGATCAATACACTGGAGAAAGCTATCGCTACCAATAATTTCACTTCCATCCGTGGTATCGCGCACGAGATGAAGACAACCGTCCATTTCCTGGGCCTGTCCGGACTCATCGGGCAGTCGCTCCAGAAGATCGAGGACATGGCCAATGCACAACAGTCCATCGGGATCATTCAGCAAATGTTCGAATGCATCAAGTCCGTGTGTTTGCAGGCGGTGAGGGAAGCGGAGCCATTAGTCGCCTAACCAAGGATTTTCGGGAATAATAGCCAATTTGGCAATTTGATAATTTGGCAATTTGACAATGATCCTCATTCGAAATGCTTTCTGTCATCGTAGCACGCCCATTATCAAATTGCCAAATTACCAAATTATCAAATTGCTGAATTGTACATTTGCACCATGTACAATCTTCCCTATTACAAAGAGAGCGACCCCGAAGTCGTTTTGCAGTTCGTAAGATCACATCCATTCGCCTTCCTGACGGGTTGCGATGCGCAGAATAAGCCCGTTGCCACACAGGTGCCCGTGTTCATCGATGAGCGCGAAGGGAAACTCTACCTGTCGGGGCACATCATGAAACATACGGACCATCACAAGGCCCTCTTGCAGAACCCTAATGTGCTGGCGGTATTCACCGGCGCCCACAGCTATATCAGCGCCAGTTGGTATGAAGATAAACTACAGGCTAGCACCTGGAATTACATGAGTGTGCATGCCAGGGGCACGCTCCACTTCGGCGATAAGGATGCGCTCCTTCATATTCTCCAACGCACAACCGATTATTTCGAGAACGACCCGAACTCGGGCGCCAATTTCAAAGACATTCCTGTGGGGTATGTAGAGAAACTGGTGAATGCCATCGTCGCCTTCGAGATAGAAGTCACCTCCCTCGATCATGTTTTCAAGCTCAGCCAGAATCGCGATGAGAAAAGTTTTCATAACATCATGGACAAACTGGAAGCCCAGGATGCAGATGGACGAGTGATCGCCGGCGAAATGAAAAAGCGAATGTCACAATTATTTAAACCAGACTAAGATCCCGTTCGGATACTCCATGTTATTATTGCAGTATGAAAAAACATTCCTTTTTTTATCACGGATTCATCATCGCCTGTATTTTTGTCGCCTGTCACCCAGGTAAGATGGCCCAGCAAACTACTATGCAATCAACATTCGATAAGGAAGGCCATCGCGGTTGCCGCGGATTAATGCCCGAGAACACCATTCCCGCCATGCAGAAGGCCATCGATCTCAACGTTACCACCCTGGAGATGGACGCAGTGATAACAAGGGACAACAAGGTCGTCGTTTCCCATGACCCATTTTTCAATCATGATATCACCACCCGCCCGGACGGGACCTTCATCGATAGCAAGGACGAAAAATCCTATAATATTTTTCGCATGGACTACGCGGAGGTGAAGACGTTCGACGTAGGACTGAAACCACACCCTCGATTTCCCAGGCAGGAGAAGGTGAAGGCCATCAAGCCACTGCTTGCGGACCTGATCGATAGTGTGAAGAATTACGTATCCAGGAAGAATAGATCGTTACCCGATTTCAATATAGAGACGAAATCATTACCCGGTACCGATGGAATATTTCATCCCGGCCCCGCAGAGTTCGTCGAATTGCTTTTGGGCGTCATCAAAGAAAAGAACATAATGGAGCATGTCATCATCCAGTCGTTCGATTTCCGCACCCTGCAATACCTGCACTTGCACTATCCTTCCATGCGCACGGCAATGCTGATTGAAGCCAATGACAAGCGGACGATGGAAGAACAGGTGCAGGCGCTCGGCTTCACGCCCACCATCTATAGTCCTGCCCATGAGCTGGTCTCCCCGTCACTTGTCGGACGCTGTCATCAACTCGGGATCAAGATCATCCCCTGGACCGTTGATGATAAGGAAAGAATGCAGGCGCTTATCGGCATGAAGGTGGATGGGATCATCACCGACTATCCCGATTTATTTAATTGACGGTACATTTGTGCAAATTCCTGCACATGAATATTTCCCTCACTGGCAAAACCGCACTCGTTTGCGGAAGCACCCAGGGCATAGGCCTCGCCATCGCCACCGAATTGGCGCTACTAGGCGCCACCTGCATCCTCATGGCGAGGAACGAGGATTCTTTAAAGAAGGCAATAGCGGGTCTCGACAGGGCCGGTGGTCAGCAGCATTCTTTTGTAGTGGCCGACTTTGCCAGCAATGATTCTGTAAGCAAGGCAATTGAAAAACTGATCGCCGCGCAATCCATCGGGATACTAATCAACAATACAGGCGGGCCCCCTCCCGGGCCGATGACGGAGGCCACACCGGGCGAGCTGGAAGCCGCCTTCCGGCAACATATCCTCAACTACCAGGTGCTCACGCAGGCTGTCCTGCCCGGCATGAAGCGCGCATCCTTCGGACGAATCGTGAATATTGTTTCCACCTCCGTGAAGATACCCATTGCCAACCTCGGCATATCCAATACCATCCGCGCGGCAACGGCTGCCTGGGCAAAGACGCTTTCTCTCGAAGTAGCACAGTTCGGTATCACCGTCAATAATATTTTACCCGGATATACTATGACGCAACGGCTGGAGAGTTTGGTGATCAACAATGCGTCGAAGGCGGGTGTAACGAAAGACGAACTGTCGCAACGCATGAAACTGCAGATACCGGCGCGCCGTTTCGGCGAAGCCAGTGAGATCGCCGCCGTCGCAGCATTTCTCGCCTCACCGGCCGCTTCCTATGTGAATGGAGTGAACCTTCCCGTAGATGGAGGAAGCACCGGTGCATTCTAAGAATCATTTGAAAGGATACTAACACCACGATATGCAATTTGTAAATACGCAATCCTTCGCTGTAGCCCTCGACACCTCTGATCCATTGAAGGAATTCAGGAATGAATTCATTCTCCCCGAGGCGAACGGAGAGAGACAAGTGTACTTCCTCGGCAACTCATTGGGTCTTCAACCGAAGTCGGCAGCAGGATATATCCAATCCATTCTCCACGACTGGGCCACACTCGGCGTGGAATCGTTCTTCCATGCAAGGGAGCCCTGGATGGATTA
>DATHKS010000140.1:0-8195 GCA_035488975.1 Chitinophagaceae bacterium
TTGCAATCTCAACCTGCAGCAATTCCCTCGAGATGCTGTGGCCGGGCAGATAATCCTCCAGCAGGCGCACGAATTTCTGTTCGGTCTCCTGGAAATAGGGCTCGTTGATCCAGAGCGTATCGTCGGCATCGAACGCAATCACCTTAATGCTCATCGTCGTAATTTTTGCAAATATGGTATTTCTCGCCGAGTGCCGGTTACAGCCGTTCACCTTAAATTTCATGTCTGGCTGTTTGAAAGCATTAAACACCTAATTTTGCTCGTATTTTTAAAAGCGGGCATTTTTATAATTATTTGATTCATAGGAGGAAATTTTGATTTTCATAAAGGCCCCTCCTGCCTAAAGCAACAACGCATATCGGATGAAATTCTACAATCTCCTCATAAAATATCGGCCCTGGATAGGTCTTATACTTCTCTTACTCGGCGGTTATGTCAACTATGCGGGAAGCTTCTGGCCAGCCTTCCCTCTTTACCTGGTTGGGTTGATACTCATTGCCGGTCACTTTTTCTTCGGTCCGCTGCGACTCATCCAGGAATACATGGAGAGCGGCGATATGGACGGCGCCGAAAGAGTATTGGCTTCCATTAAATTTCCCAACCTGTTGTACAAGCCCATTCGCTCCGTGTACTACACGCTAAAGGGTAATATCGCGATGATGAAGCAGGACTTCGACGGTGCGGAGAAGATGATGAAGAAGGGACTCGATCTCGGCATGCCGATGAAAGAAGCCGAAGGTGCAAGCCTGCTGCAAATGGGAATGCTTTCCATGCAGAAGAATGACCTGAAGCAAGCCGAAAGCTACATTCGGCAGGCGATCCGTAAGGGACTACCCGACAAGGAAAATGAAGCCGCCGCCTACCTGCAAATGTGCAGCATCATGATGAACAAAAGAGAATTCCGCGCAAGCAAGGAATTTTTCAGGAAGGCCAAGGCCCTCAGGCCAACCACTCCACAGATCGTCGATCAGATCAAACAGATCGAGAAATACATTTCCCGCATGCCTGGATAGCCAATTTGGCAATTTGATAATTTGGTAATTTGATAATTATCCTTACCAGGAAAGTCAGTACTGATCGGAGCACGCCGCATTATCAAATTATCAAATTGGCAAATTGGTTTTTTTCAATTCCCCGGTCTAAAACATTATGTCTACTTTAGGGCTTGCAAAAGTTCTTCCTTTCTCATTATATAATTCAATCCTCCTCATTGTCATGAAAAGACTACTCTTTTTACTAGCGGTGATCGCTTCAGCCATGCCTGCCTTCAGTCAGCAACCTACCGGGAAAGAAATATCGCTTCTTCCCCAACCCGTTAGCGCTACCTGGAAGGACGGCTCGTTCAAGGTGCCTGTTCAACTCAGCATCGTAATACCTAACAATGCCGAAGTAAAAAGTATCGCCACAAGACTGGCTTCGCGGATCATGGTCTCTACAAAGTATTCGATCAAGATAAAAGAAGGGAGTACGGCATCGGCCAACTCGATATTCCTTTCACTGAAAGACGATAAGAATATTGCGGATGAAGGCTATGTGTTAAAGGTGACGCCCTCGGGTGTCGTCCTCACCGCGAGAAAACCCGCCGGCCTGTTCTATGGTATGCAAACTCTTTTGCAACTATTTCCTGCGGACATCGAGAGCCGCAGCTCCAGCGGCCAGACCTCCTGGTCCATTCCGCTGGTAACGATCGAAGATCATCCCCGGTTCGGATGGAGAGGCCTCATGCTGGACGTGTCGCGTCATTTCTTCACCAAGGCGGAAGTGAAGGCATACATTGACGATATGGCGAAGTATAAGTTCAACCTCTTACACTGGCATCTGACAGACGACCAGGGCTGGCGCCTCGAGATCAAGAGCCTTCCGAAGCTGACCAGTGTAGGCGCATGGCGGGTCGACAGGACGGGCAAGTTCAACGAATTCTCTCCGACTTCCCCCGATGAACCACGCAGCTATGGTGGTTTCTATACGCAGGAAGATGTAAAGGAGATCATTCAATATGCAAAGGAGCGTTACATCGATATACTTCCCGAGATCGATGTACCGGGCCACAGCCTTGCAGCGATCGCCTCCTATCCCGAACTCAGCTGTACTCCGGGTACCTATGCCGTCAACTCGGGCGAGCCCTTCATGGTATGGCCGCCGAGCGGGCACTTCTATGGTCTCCTGGATAATACACTTTGCCCGGCCAATGAGAAAGTCTATGAATTCATGGATAAAGTTTTCACCGAGGTCGCACAACTGTTTCCTTTCCCCTATATCCATATGGGTGGTGATGAAACGGCGAGAAACTTCTGGGAGAAATCGGAACAGATCAAGGCATTGATGCAAAAGGAAAATCTCAAGAATCTCGACGAGGTGCAAAGTTATTTCGTGAAGAGAATGGAAAACATCGTGGTCTCGAAGGGAAAGAAGCTGATCGGCTGGGATGAGATCCTCGATGGCGGCCTCGCCCCTACGGCCGCGGTGATGAGCTGGCGCGGCGTGAAGGGTGGAATCGAAGCCGCGAAACTCGGCCACGAAGTGGTTATGAGCCCTACGGATTTCGTGTACATCGATTATATGCAAAGCGATGCCATCATGGAACCTCCCG
The DNA here is from genome assembly GCA_035488975.1 of Chitinophagaceae bacterium. Taxonomy (GTDB): domain Bacteria; phylum Bacteroidota; class Bacteroidia; order Chitinophagales; family Chitinophagaceae; genus DATHKS01. The sequence goes on from DATHKS010000140.1 coordinate 2,591, forward strand.
TCTATGCCTCTCTCCGTTTGAAGAAGACCTATAGCTGGGAACCCATCCCCGAGGGCGTCAATGCCTCGTTGATCAAAGGCGGACAGGCCAATTTATGGACGGAGCAGGTGTTTACCTTCCGGCAGGCGGAATACATGACATGGCCCCGCGGCTTCGCAGTGGCCGAGATACTCTGGTCGCCGAAGGAAAAAAGAGATTGGGACAACTTCATCCCACGCGTCGAAGCGCAGTTCAAGCGTCTCGATTTCGCGAAGATCAAGTATGCCCCCAGCATGTACGACCCGGATTTCAAAGTCACCAAAAAAGATTCTTCCGGTGTGGTGGTTGAACTTGTTCCTGAAATACCAGGCCTCCAGCTTCACTACAGTTTCGACAACTCTTATCCCGATGAGTTCTACCCTACATATAAGCAGCCGTTGATGGTTCCGCGCGATGCGGCATTGATGAAAGTGATCTCATACAGGGACGGCAAGCCCATCGGCAGGATGATCACCATGCCTGTAGAAGTATTGAAGAAACGCGCCGGTATTAAATAGGCTTACAAATGAATCGCATTGACCGCGTGACGGCTATATTGATACAATTGCAATCGCGAAAGGTGGTGAAGGCGCAGGATATGGCGGATCGTTTTCGTATCAGTCTTCGTACCGTTTACCGCGATATCCGCACGCTCGAAGAGGCCGGCATTCCCATACTCGGCGAGGCCGGCGTGGGCTATTCGATAATGGACGGCTATCGTCTCCCGCCCGTGATGTTCACCAAGGAAGAAGCAACTGCATTTCTCACGGCGGAAAAGATGATCGAGATGCTTACCGATTCATCCACAGAGGAACATTATAAATCGGCGATGTATAAAGTAAGGGCCGTCCTTCGATCCACGGAAAAGGACTTCCTCGAGAACCTGGATGATCATATAAGCGTATTGAAGAGCAATCGCCAGCGACACCAGGTAATGCCAGCATCGGGGCCGCTTCAGACAATCCTTAAAAGCATCGCCGGAAAAAATGTGCTGAACATCTCCTATTTCACGCATCATAGCCAGCAGCAAACGGAGAGGAACGTGGAGCCCGTCGGTATCTTCTACCTGGATTCCCATTGGCACATGGTAGCCTATTGCCGGCTGCGTAAGGATTACCGCGATTTCCGCATCGACAGGATAAAGAAAATCCAGACGACGAGTGAGCTGTTCAACCCATCGCATCCAACCTTGAAGGTGTACCTGCAGCAGGTACAGAAGGAAAGAAATCTTTTCACCATCGTCATCCGCGTGAACAAGGAAATCCTTCCCTATATTGACGACCAGAGATATTTCAATGGCTTTGTTTCCCAGAAAGAAGTAAAAGACCGGGTAGAAATGACCTTCCTGACCTCACATCTCGAAGGTTTTGCCCGCTGGTACATAATGTTTGGAGATAATGCTGATATTATCAGCCCTCTAGATTTGAGGAAAAAGGTCCAACTGATCGTCAGCGCAATGGCTCAAAGGCTTCAGTAAGCAATACTTGTTGACATTCACCGGCACGGTACGGTTTTAGTTGAATACCAATGATGAAGATATTTACTCACTTAAATCTTTTGATCATGGGAACTAAGAAAACTAAAAAGATGATACATATCGATGCCTCTGTATCGGAGGTATGGAATGCATTGACAGATCCTGCTATCGTCAAACAATATTTCTTCGGTACAACTGTCGACTCCGACTGGAAAGAAGGAAGTCCGATCACCTATTCGGGAGAATGGAAAGGAAAGGTCTACCAGGATAAAGGAATAATAAAGAAGATCGATAAAGAAAGAATACTCAGTCATACCTACTGGAGCAATCTCTCGGGCATTGCCGACATTCCCGACAATTATGCGACCGTTACCTACGAACTTCACAGTAAGGGAGATGGCACCACACTCACCATCACGCAGGAAAATAAGAAAGGCACAGAGGCCGAAAAGGCTTATGAAAATTCAGGAGATAATTGGGAAATGGTAATGCAGAAGATGAAGGATCTGTTGGAGAAGGAATATGAAACGAGGGCAAATGAAATAATTTGATAATTTGGCAATTTGGTAATTTGGTAATTTGACAATGGAGCGTGCTCCGATGCGAAATACCTTTACTGATTAGGATAATTGGCACATTATCAAATTGCCAAATTATCAAATTGTACTTTTGTGGGCCACTAAAGGTTCGCAACCAGATGTCGTTTAATAAAGAAAAGTTAGAACGGAAATTTTTCGAAGAATATGAAAAGCTGAATGAGCATCAACGCCGGGCCGTGGATACGATTGACGGTCCCGTAATGGTGATTGCAGGACCGGGCACCGGCAAGACGCAAATCCTTGCCAGCCGCATAGGAAAGATCCTGCTCGATACGGATGCACTGCCCGAGAACATCCTCTGTCTCACCTATACGGATGCAGGCGTTGTCTCCATGCGCAAGCGGTTGTTGCAGTTCATCGGGCCGGATGCCTACAAGGTGAATATCTATACGTTTCATGCCTTCTGCAATGAAGTGATCCAGGAAAATCTCTCTCTTTTCGAGAAGACGACACTCGACCCCATATCCGAACTGGAAAAGATACAGCTCTACAAATCCCTTATCGACGCCTTCCCCAAGAATCATCCGCTGAAGAGATACCGGGGCGATGTCTACTTCGAAGTGAAGAATCTCCAATCGCTCTTCAGCACCATGAAACGCGAGGGCTGGCTTCCCACGTTGATCGACCGCAGGATCGGTGAATACATCTCCTCATTACCCGAACGCGATGAATTCATCTACAAGCGGAAATACAAAGAATTCAATGCCGGCGATCTGAAGCGTGATAAGATAGAAGAAGAGAAGGAAAAAATGGAGAAGCTGAGAGCCGCCGTCGGCGAATTCGATCGCTTCCAGGAACTGATGCGAAAGAAGAACCGGTATGATTTCGACGACATGATCAATTGGGTGATCAAGGCCTTCGAAGAAAATAAGAACCTCCTCGCCAATTACCAGGAAAGATTCCAATACATCCTGGTTGACGAATACCAGGATACCAGTGGTACGCAGAACAGGCTGGTGGAATTACTCATCAGCTATTGGGACCGCCCCAATGTATTCGTGGTAGGCGATGACGATCAGAGCATCTATCGTTTCCAGGGCGCCAACGTGGAGAATATGCTGCAGTTTGCCGATAACTACAAGGCCGATCTCCTCACCGTTGTTCTCACTAATAATTATCGCTCCACGCAACCGATCCTCGATATTTCCAAGACCCTGATCGGCCGCAACGAGGAGAGACTCGTTAAGCAGATAGGCGGGCTGAGCAAGGACCTCATATCGAGTAATGGGAAAATAAGTCACCTGCTTCACTTGCCGCTGATCCAGGAATACGAGTCGCAAAGGCAGGAGATGATCGGCATTACGAAGAAAGTGCAGCAGCTGCTTGCAGAAGGTGTTCAGCCTGGAAGGATCGGCATCATTTACAAGGAAAACAGGTACGGCGCCGAGCTGTCTCAATATTTCAAACTCCTCGATATTCCCGTATACACGAAACGGCATTTGAATATACTGGAGTTACCCCTTGCACGAAAGATCATCCTGCTGCTGCGGTATCTAGCTGCCGAACATGATATTCCCTATGGCGGCGATGAGATGTTGTTCGAGATATTGCACTTCGACTGGTTTGGTATTCCCGCAATCGAGGTTGCCAAGACCAGCATCGAGGTGGCCAACCGCAGGTATAACGAAAACCGCACCTCCATAAGACAACTGCTAACGGAAAAGGCGAATGCGCCGGCCAGGGATCTCTTCAGTCCATCTTTGCCGGCAGGCCTGGCAAAGGCATCCGCCATAATAGAACGGCTCATTTCCGCGGTACCCAATTCGACATTGCAGGCCTTGTTCGAGAATATCATCCGCGAAGCAGGCGTATTGAACAGCATCATGATAAGCACCGACAGGCACTGGCAACTGCAGGTGCTGACCGGCTTCTTCGATTTTATAAAGGAAGAAACCCATCGCAACCCATTGATGGATCTGCAGGATCTCGTGCGCCTGATCGACCTGATGGAAAGGGAGGAAATTTCCCTGCCACTGGTGCAGGTGAGTGGTAGCGACAAGGGCGTTAACCTCCTGACGGCTCACGGCTCGAAGGGCCTGGAATTCGAATATGTTCTACTTGCGGGCTGCAATGCCGCCTCATGGGAGAAGAAAAGGAAGCCCGGCGGAGGATATAAACTTCCCGATACAATGTTCTCCTCTTCGAATGAAAGCGCCAATGACGAGGAACTGCGCCGCCTGTTCTATGTCGCGGTCACACGGGCCGAGCAGCACCTGCTTATTTCCTATAGCCGGTTCAAGAACGATGGAAAGGAACTGGAACCATCCATGTTCATTGCCGAAATACAGGACCAGCATCGCCTGCCGACGGAAAAAATGATCCTGGACATGGAAGTACTCGCGCAGTTTTCCGCCCTGTACTTCGGCCTCACAGATGCGCCCGAGATCCAGAAGATAGAAGAGGAATTCATTGAACGCATCCTGGAAAAATTTGTGATGAATGTAACGGCGCTCAACAACTATTTGAAATGCCCGCTGGAATTCTACTTCAAGAACCTGGTGCGCATTCCATCGCCGAAGAATGAGGCCACCGAATTCGGCTCCTCTGTTCACTATGCCCTCGAACAGTTATTTCGCAAGATGCAGGAAAGCGGGCAGGAGAAATTTCCCTCGAAGGAGGTCTTTATCTCCGATTTCGAATGGTATATGCACAGGCACCGCGAAAGCTTTACAAAGGAACAATTCGACCGGCGTCTCGAATATGGACAGGAAGTGCTGAGCAATTACTATGAGAAATACACAGGTCAGTTCAACAGGATCGTAGCCATTGAACGGAACATCCGCAACGTGGTCATAAAGAACGTACCGCTCAAGGGTAAACTCGATAAGCTGGAGTTCGATGGCAAGACGGTGAACGTGGTCGACTATAAGACGGGTGATCCCGACAAGGCCATTCCAAAATTGAAGGGCCCTTCGGAAAAAGATCCGAACGGGGGCGACTATTGGCGCCAGGCCGTCTTCTACAAGATCCTCGTTGATAATTACGAACAGAAAGATTGGAAGGTAGCCAGCAGCGAATTCGATTTCATCGAGCCCGATAAGAAAAAGAATTACCGCAAGGAAAAGGTTGTTATCAATCCTGCCGACATAACTACCGTGACCGAGCAGATCGTCGCTACCTGGCAGCGGATACAGGCACGCGATTTCTATACCGGCTGCGGGAAGGAGGACTGCCACTGGTGCAATTTTGTAAAGACCAATGACCTTGCCGTAGCCTTGCACGAGATAGAAGAGGATGAACCCGAGATGTAATGCAAGAGATTTATCGGATTATTGGCAAAAGTTTGGCCACAATCGGCTTAAGTTTGCGGCTTTATGGCTGGTAAGAGAATCATAGGGGTCCTGTTTATCGCTTCGGTGCTTTTCGTTCACCTCGCAGGGGAGTCGGGTTGCGCCAATATCGTTCCGCCCGAGGGAGGGTCAAAAGACACCCTTCCACCAAATTTGCGGACTGTAACGCCCCGCGACTCTACCCTCAAATTTAACGGCAACCGCATAACCTTCACGTTCGA
>DATHKS010000141.1:0-9614 GCA_035488975.1 Chitinophagaceae bacterium
AGGTAATTGGGAATTTGGCCTAAATCAGAATTTTAATGACTGGTCTCGAGGTAAGTCTAATAACAATTTCAAACAGAATCCATTTTTCCAGTTGCGCAGCCACTGCCATACAATAGTTACATTCGAAGTAAAGCCTAATTCCTAATCCCCGATTCCCAATTCCAACCAACAGCAGCCACCTGCTCACCTGGCTCCGACCTTCTCCTTCAACAACTGCCTCAATTCCTGTACCTGCTCAATATCCTTGAGTCCGTTTTTTGGAACGAGGAAGAACGAGCGGCTATCGTAGTACAGGTGAAAGAAATGTGGACTTTCAATAAAGTACGCCAGGGCCGACCAGGGCCAGGAGCGTTCACCGCGTTCATGTTGCAGCACGAAGTCATTCGCCTCGAAACGCATGGTGAACTCGTGCCGGAATGTTTCCGCCCGGCGATAGACTGTGATGGGAAGAATGAACCAAAAACTTATCATCAACACGATCCATAGAAATGAGCCTACAAAAAACGCCATCGGGCTGATCAGGTGCAGCGCATAGAGCGTGATCGATGCAAGTGCGAATACATTCACGAGAATGATCATCAACCGTATCTCCTTGCGGCTAATAAAATGATACCGGAGCGCCTGCATCACCTGCCCTTTCTCATATCCGAAATGGATCGTCATGGATTTCTTTTTTGCAAACGTACGAAAAACGTGAATCGTGAAACGTCAATCGTGAATGGCACACTAATAAGTTGACGAGTATGACCGTTTTGGAAAGCGTGGTCTTGAAATCGGCTTATATCCGTTTGATAATTTGAAACGGCCGATGATTTGGGTGTTGCCCCGTAGGGGCATCTGGTCGGTAGAAAAAGCCAGAGTTTAACAATTTGCGTTCCATCGGAACGCTTGACAGAGGCTTGCTGATAACAAGCCGCACAAAATTGATATCGCCGTTGGTTCCCTATCTTTCATTTATTTTGATCAGCTCGTCAGGCGTTCCGAAGGAACACTGAAACCACCTCTTTTAATTTTCTACCGACCAAATACCTCTATGAGACAACCAGCGCGACGATAAAAAGCATTCGCCTCTCTTATCGCCTTACCTTCTTACCGGCAAAAAAAAGCCAGCCTTATACAGGCTGGCCTCTTCTTATTTATGCGGAAGATTATTTAATGTTTGTACCGTCGGCAGGGATATGGAATAATTCAGCTACCTGGCTGTAAGGCATCGCCTTCAATTGCGCGGCAGTATATCCTTCATAGGTTTGCTCGACACCCCTACCTGCTACTGTTCCGGGGATCGTCACATACCGGAAGGTGACGCCGACAAGTTGAGCAGCGGTCCATGGGTTATCGCTTTTATAGAGGAAACGGATCTTACCGGGAGTGAGCGTAAAGTCATAATGATCTATATAACCAAAACCGAAACCAAACGAATACGGAAGCTGGAATGGCGTGGCGGCATCAGCAACAGCAAGGCCCGGATCACCCTTCATATAACAAAGAACGACACCCTGATCGATGATCGTCTGAGTAACGCTGGCAGCCGTCTTCGGAAAATAAAAAACTTCCCCATAGTTAGGCTCTGTCGGAGTGGTGATCTCCAGCCAGCCTGACCCCGTAACAAACCAGGGTGAGTAAGTGGTGATACCTGCACCTGGAGTACCCGGTGCACCTGGTGAGCCTGCCGGACCCTGTGTTCCGGGTGTACCTGCGGGACCTTCAGGACCTTCCTTTGTGCAACTGATAGCGATTAAGGTGATTGATAATAAAGTGAGGGAGAGTAATCGGAATTTTCTCATAACGTTTGTTTTGGCGTGAATATTTAATTAATTAGAACGGCAAGACCGTTTCAAACACTTGCTTAAAGATAAAGGAAAATAAGTCAAACGGAAAAGCTCCAGATTTACTCTTAAAAATCGTGAATCGTCAATCGTGAATCGTGAATAGCAGCAGCTTTAATTTTGCCTATAGCAACAATACACAAACCCATCGGGGTCGGTCCATAGGACTCCTTTGGAGCTACGCCAGACCCGCCGAGACAGCGTGAATCGTCAATCGTGAACCTGCCTGCGCTAAAGCTTCGGCAGGCAGGTCGTGAATAGCAGCAGCTTTAATTTTGCCTATAGCAACAATACACAAACCCATCGGGGTCGGTCCATAGGACTCCTTTGGAGCTACGCCAGACCCTGCTGAGACAGCGTGAATCATCGTCAGTCGCCAATCGTGAATTGAAGAGTCGAAATTCAGTGTGCTTTTTTGACTTTTTAATTTTGAATTTTGACTTCTCACCGTATTCCTGCGATAAGAGAAACAAAAAAGCCTTTCAAAATTGAAAGGCTTTTCACTATAACGAGATTGACTCTTATTTATTCATCATCTGCTTGGCTTCGATGCTAAGCGTCGCATGTGGCACGGCACGAAGACGCGCCTTGTCGATCAGCTTACCCGTTACACGGCAAACGCCATACGTCTTATTCTCGATCCGCATGATCGCCTTTTCAAGGTGATCGATGAACGTGATCTGGCGACTGGCCATCTGGCTGAGCTGTTCCCTTTCCATGCTCACACTGCCATCTTCCATGGTCATGTAACGCGCCTCGTCCATATCACCGCCTTCATCGCGGCGGGTGATCAGACCCTGGAGATAGGCGAGTTCCTTCTTCGCAGCATCTAGTTTCTTATTGATTATTTCCCTGAACTCGGTCAGGTCGTTATCTGAGTACCTCATGGAGGGGCCGGAATGTTCGTACATAGGGGTGTCTAATACAGATTTGGTAAATTCGGGTTCATATTTCACGGAGCTCTTGATCGTAGTCTTCGGAATGGCTACCTTATTCGCCTTTGGCGGTTCCTTCTTTATTATCGGCTTCGCTGTCGGCTTTATGGAGACAAGAGATTTAGGATCAAAAGCGCCGGGTTTCTTCACCACAGGCTTTGCAGCGGGTGCAGGCGGTGGTGGTGGCGGCGGTTTCACTTCGGGTTTATTAGTATTCTTGGGCACGTGTTTTTCTATCGGCTTCTTCGCCGGAGCTGCCTTTGCAGCGGGTTTTATTTGTTTGTGAGCAACATGCTTCGGCGCCGGTTTGGGCGCCGGTTTAGCTGCCGGCTTCGTCTTTGCGGCCACCTTCCCTGATTTGGGAGGGCTCGCTTTGTGAGCCGGTTTTTTTGCCGCTTTAGGTGCAGGCTTTGCCACTTTTTTAGGAGCTGGCTTTTTCGGAGCCGGCTTTCCCGCTTTATGCGGGACTGGTTTCTTATGAGCCATACATTAGCCTTTTTTTACAACAATCGCTTTTAATAAAACGTCATTAATATCTATCCCGATGGCCATTTCGGCCAAATCTTCGGGCATATCATCGAGAATCTCCAATTTATCTGCCAGAATTTCGGCGCAAATATAGTCTTTAAACTTCGTCAAAGACTCTTTCATTCCGTTCGTTGCGGTGACCTTGACCTCGATCCTGTCAGTGAGTTCAAATCCAGTGTCTTTGCGGATCTTTTGGACCCGGTTGATGAACTCACGGGCATTTCCTTCAGCTTCCAGGTCGGGGGTAACGGTCACATCCAGCGCAACGGTCAAAGACCCTTTATTGGCAACGGTCCAGCCTGGAATATCCTCACTATTCACTTCCACTTCGGTAATCTGTAATATTACGGGTTCGCCCTCAATTGACAAATTATATTGACCTTCTTTTTCGAAGGCAGCGATCTGTTCCTGCGTGAACTGCAACAACGCCGCAGACACCGCTTTCATCCTCGAACCGAGCTTCTTTCCAAGGGCAACGAAGTTCGCCTTGATCTTCTTCCTGATGAAGGTATTGTCTGCATCGAGGTATTCGATCTCCTTAATATTCACCTCGGCTTTTATCAGTTCCTCTATCTTTTGCAGCTGGCCTTTCATCCTCGAATCCATCACCGGTATCAACACCTTCTGCAGGGGCTGCCGGACCTTGATATTGACCTTCTTTCGCAATGACAGGATGAGAGACGAAGTATCTTGGGCCAATTGCATTCTTTCCTCCAGGGTCTCATCGATCACGCTCTCATTGGCGACCGGGAAATCGACATGGTGCACCGATCCCATCTTGTACCGGCCCGTAACTGCATTTAGATTCTGGAAAATGGCGTCGCTGAAAAAGGGTGATATAGGAGCAACAAGCCTCACAACGGTTTCCAGGCATTCATAAAGTGTTTGATACGCACTGATCTTATCTGCCGAATAGTCTCCCTTCCAAAACCGCCGCCTGCATAGTCTAACATACCAATTGCTCAAATGTTCATCCACGAAGTCTTCGATCACGCGCCCGGCTTGCGTAGGCTCGTAATCATCCATGTATTCCGTAACCTTCCTGACAACTGTATTGAGACTGGAGAGTACCCAACGATCGATCTCGGGTCTCTTCTCTACCGCGATGTATTCTTCTGAAAAGGAGAAGCTATCCACGTTCGAGTACAGTGCAAAGAACTGGTAGGTATTATAGAGGGTGCCGAAGAATTTTCGCTGCACTTCCCTGATGCCATCGAGGTCGAATTTCATGTTGTCCCAGGGAGACGCATTCGTCACGAGGTACCAGCGTGTGGCATCGGCTCCGAAGGTCTCGATGGTCTTGAAAGGATCCACGATATTACCCAGGCGTTTGCTCATCTTGATGCCGTTCTTATCGAGTACCAGACCATTTGATACACAGGTCTTGTAGGCAACGCTGTCGAATAGCATGGCGGCGATCGCGTGGAGTGTATAAAACCATCCCCTGGTCTGATCAACACCTTCGGCTATGAAATCCGCGGGGAAGGATCTCTCGAATTCTTCCTTGTTCTCGAAGGGGAAATGCCATTGCGCGTATGGCATGGCGCCGGAATCGAACCATACATCGATTAGATCCGGTACGCGTTTCATGGGTCTGCCCGAAGGACTTACCAGGATGATATCGTCGACATAAGGCTTGTGAAGATCGAGGATGCCTTCATGGAGGTAATGCTTGTTTACATCGCCGCCCAATTCGTTACCCGCCTTGCGAATGGCATCGTTCAGTTCCTGTATGGAACCGATACATATCACCTCGCCACCGTCACGTTCCTCTATGAATTCATTATTCGCATCGACTGTCTTCCACACTGGTAATGGCGTTCCCCAGAACCGGCTCCGGCTAAGATTCCAGTCCACCATATTCTCCAGCCAATTACCGAAGCGGCCTTCACCGGTGGATTTTGGTTTCCAGTTAATGGTCTTGTTCAATTCCACCATTCTCTCCTTCACCGCAGTGGTCTTTATAAACCAGGCGTCGAGCGGATAGTAGAGGATCGGCTTATCCGTTCTCCAGCAATGGGGATAGTTATGCTCGTATTTTTCTACTTTGAAGGCGCGGTTCTCTTTCTTCAGCTTCACGGCGATATCGACGTTCACATCGACATAAGCCGGATCGTCCTTATAATTTTTGACATAGCGGTTGCTGAATTCGCCGAGACCATCGATGAACTTACCCTGCTTGTCCACCATGGTGAGGATGCCGATATTATATTTCTTACCTACCTTATAGTCATCTGCACCGAAGGCTGGAGCCGTGTGGACGATACCGGTACCATCTTCCGTGGTAACGAAGCTATCTGTCAGCACGCGGAAGGGGTCTGCACCCGGCGTTATTTCCCTGACCGCTTCCAGTGAGTTGGAAGTGTACGCAAGTAATTGCTCGTAGGTGGCTCCCTCGATATCCTTTCCTTTGAATTCCTTCAGCACCTTCCACGGGATGAGCTTTGATTCGGCTGTATAATCGGCGAGGTTTAATTCTGCACCTTCCGGTTTGAAGTATTTTCCAATGAGCGCCTTGGCCAGCACCACATTCACGGGTGCATGGGTATAGGGATTGAAAGTACGCACCAAGACATAATCTATATTGGATCCAACGGTGAGCCCGAGATTGGAGGGCAATGTCCAGGGCGTAGTGGTCCATGCCATGAAGAAGATCTCCGCGGATGGGTCATCTTTTGCTGCGTCGAAGAGGAATACTGTTTTTTTATCGCGAATGGCCTTGAACATCGCTACAACGGATGTATCCTTTACATCCTTGTAGGTGCCCGGTTGATTCAGCTCGTGTGAGCTTAACCCCGTTCCTGCGGCAGGCGAGTAAGGCTGGATACTCACGCTTTCATAGAGTAGTCCCTTCTTAAATAATTCACTCAGGATCCACCAGAGAGTTTCAATGTATTCATTCTTGAAAGTGATATAGGGATCGTTGAGGTCTACCCAATAGCCCATCTTGCGGGTGATATCATCCCATTTGTCCTTGTAGCGGAGTACGGCCTCGCGGCATTTCTGGTTATACTCTTCTACCGAGATCTTCTTACCGATATCTTCCTTGGTGATGCCCAATTCTTTCTCTACTCCCAGTTCGATGGGCAGGCCGTGTGTGTCCCATCCGCCCTTTCTTTTCACCTGGAAGCCTTTCATGGTCTTGTAGCGGCAGACGAGATCTTTGAGTGTCCGCGAGATCACGTGGTGGATGCCGGGCATGCCATTGGCACTGGGCGGTCCCTCATAAAAGACAAAGGGAGTGGCGCCTTCCCGTAAGGAAACGCTTTTTTCAAACGCTTGGGTTTCAGCCCATTTAGCCAATATTTCCTTCTCGGTAACCGGCAGGTTTAATCCGCTGAATTCTTTGTACTTGACACTCATAGCCTATCTAAAAAGTCTGCGAAGTTAAGAAAATTCAGGGGGTTGGAGAGGGGAGACCTGGAATTAAAACCATGGATTATCCATACGCACGACGGCCAGATCCTGACTATCAGGACCGGATCGTTTCAAGGAAGGCCTGTGTCGATGCAATGGTCTTGTCGAGATCTTCAGTTGTCAGGGCATTATTAAGGAACCAGCTTTCGAATGGCGACGGTGGAAGATAGCTGCCTTCGCGAAGAAGGAAATGAAAGTATTTTTTAAAAAAATCATTATCAGCGGCGGCGGCCGAGGAGAAATCCGTCACGGGATGCGGGGAGAAATGAACGCTGATCATTGAGCCGAGTTGATTTATCTGTACTGGCACCTGTTTTCTATTGAAGGCGGCCTGCAGCCCTGCCCTGAGGTATTCCGTTTTCTTCGCAAGTTCGGTATAGATGGCGGGGCGCGACTTCAACTCCTTGAGTAGTGTATAGCCGGCTATCATCGCGATAGGGTTTCCGCTCAGCGTGCCGGCCTGGTACACCTTGCCTAATGGCGCAACGCTTTCCATGATATGTTTCTTACCGGCGAATGCACCTACCGGCATGCCGGCGCCGATTACCTTTCCATAAGTAACGAGATCGGCATCCACCTTGAGGAACTCCTGCGCACCTCCGGCTGCGAGACGGAAGCCTGTCATCACTTCATCGAAGATGAGAATGGAGCCGTATTGATCGCAGAGTGAACGGAGGCCCTCGAGAAAACCCGGCTTCGGAAGAATGCACCCCATATTACCTGCAACGGGTTCAATGATTATCGCGGCTACCTGCTCCTTGTATTCCGCCATAAGTATTTCCACCGCATACAGATCATTATAGGGTGCAACCAGAGTATCCTGCGCAACGGCTTCGCTGATGCCCGGCACATTCTGTATGCCTAATGTCGCGACGCCGCTTCCCGCCTTCACGAGGAAGGGATCGGCATGGCCATGATAACAGCCATCAAACTTTATGAATTTATTTCTACCCGTAAATCCTCTCGCCACGCGCAATGCGCTCATACATGCCTCGGTGCCGCTACTGACCATTCTAATGAGGTCGGTGTTTGGCGTCATGCTCTTGATGAGCTCCGCCATTTCGATCTCGAGCTCGGTGGGCGCGCCAAAGGAAGTGCCGAGGGCGGCCTTTTCCTGGATGGCCTTCACGACCGGTTCATAGGCATGACCCAAAATGAGCGGACCCCAGCTGGCGATATAATCGATGTATTGTTTCCCATCGGCATCATAGAGATATGCGCCTTTGGCCTTCTCCATGAAGATAGGTGTACCACCCACACTCCTGAATGCTCTCACTGGGGAGTTCACACCACCCGGAATGGATTGCTGCGCCCGCTCGAAAAGCATCGTACTCTTTTTATACATCAAACCCGTTTTAGTTAATTCAAAAGTAAAAAGTAAAAAGTAAAAATTAGTCTCCGTCGATAAGGTCAATTGCTCTCTTCCAGGATTGCTTCATGTCAGCGGAGTGCATTTTTTACTTTTTACTTTTTACTTTTTACTTTTGAATTTCAATTTTTTACCTGTTACTGTCTAAAAGCCGTGCCGCATCTTTAGCAAAGTACGTCGCTATCAAATCCGCTCCCGCCCTCTTGATAGAAGTAAGTATTTCGAGTATGGCCTTGTCCTCGTCGATCCAACCCTTCTCCGCCGCAGCTTTTACCATCGCATATTCTCCGCTGATATTATACGCGCTTACCGGGATGTCAACTGCATTCTTCACCTCGCGGATAATATCCAGGTAAGAAAGCGCGGGTTTGATCATCACGATGTCGGCGCCTTCTTCAATATCCATGAGTGTTTCCTTGATCGCCTCGTTCCTGTTCGCATAGTTCATTTGGTAGGTCTTCTTATCTCCGAAACCAGGGGCGGAATCGAGCGCATCCCTGAAAGGACCATAGAAGCAACTCGCATATTTAGCGCTATAGGCCATGATGCCTGTCCTGGTGAAATTATTCTCCTCCAGTCCGCCGCGTATGGCCGCGATGCGCCCATCCATCATATCGCTTGGCGCTACGAAATCGGCACCGGCCTCTGCATGGCTGATGCTCATCTTCACCAGCGCCTCCACGGTCTCATCGTTTACTATCTCGCCATCCTTCACAATACCATCGTGACCAAACGAGGAATAGGGATCGAGAGCGACATCCGTCATGACCACGATACCCGGAACGGCGTCCTTGATGGCGCGGATGCTGCGTTGCATGAGACCGTTCTTGTTCCAGGCCTCGCGACCGGTATTGTCTTTTAGTTCATCGGGCGCCTTCACGAACAGCAGCACCGCTTTGAGGCCCATGCTCCAAAGCTCCTTTACCTCCTTCACGGTATTGTCGAGGCTCATCCGGTAATATCCCTTCATGGAGGCTATTTCCGTTTTGATGCCCTGGCCTTCATCGATGAATAAGGGAACGATGAAGTCGTCGGTTGTCAATACAGTTTCAGCTACCAGGCTCCGGATGGAGGGACTGCTGCGGAGAATGCGGTTTCGGCGTTGTAAAAACATAAGGAGAGAAATTCAAAATTCAAAAGTAAAAATTCAAAAAGGCGTGTTTTGAGAAATGTTTAAATCTAACCTTAAGGGAACACTGGTGATTTCTCATAGCACGCACAATTGGCATATTTGCACATTGGCTAATTGGCACATTAACAAATTGTCAAATTGCCAAATTATCAAATTGTCCTCAGCTCCATTCTCTCGGATGCAAACATGCCTTCAGCAGCTCCTCTTCAGGCGAATCTTTTTCAGGATGATGATCGTATTCCCATCTTGCCCTGGGGGGAAGACTCATCAAGATGCTTTCCGTTCTGCCATTCGTCTTCAGGCCAAAGAGCGTTCCCCTGTCATGGACGAGGTTGAACTCCACATACCGCCCCCTGCGTATCTCCTGCCATTCGATCTCTCTTTCTCCATAGGGCGTGTCCATTCTT
>DATHKS010000142.1:0-6575 GCA_035488975.1 Chitinophagaceae bacterium
GGAACACAAAAAGGATTGATGCTCGCAGCCTATGGGGT
The DNA here is from genome assembly GCA_035488975.1 of Chitinophagaceae bacterium. GTDB lineage: Bacteria > Bacteroidota > Bacteroidia > Chitinophagales > Chitinophagaceae > DATHKS01. The sequence continues at coordinate 39 of DATHKS010000142.1, forward strand.
TAGCATTTTCTTTGCCTTAAGCGGTTTCCTGATCACATATCTTCTCCAGGAGGAAAAGGATAAGGGAGATATCAATGTCAGGAAATTTTATCTCCGCCGCATCCTGCGTATATGGCCCCTGTATTATTTATATTTACTGATATCGCTCGGCTTTATTTTCATCTTCGGACTGGGCTTCAATATCCAGTCCTTCTTCTATTATCTTTTCTACGCGGCCAACGTGCCGTTTATTCTTAGTGCAACTTTGCCTTTTCTGGCCCACTATTGGTCGTTGGGGGTAGAGGAGCAGTTCTACTTGTTCTGGCCCTGGGTCAATAAGATCACCTCACGCCGTATCGGCCTCGTGATCTTCATTTTGATTGTAATCTTCATGGGCATTAAGCTTTCTGTACATTTTTTATTTCCTAATCCCCTGATCGAAAAGGCGCTAGAGATCACGAGATTTCATTGCATGATGATAGGAGGCCTCGGCGCGGTTCTTTACAAGCAACGGAATGCCCTTTTTCTGAAGATTGTCGATAATAAGATTGCTCAGGCTGTATGCTGGGCCATGATCACGCTCGTGGCAGTTGGCCGGTTTCACTTTGTAACTGTCATCGACACGGAGATCATTAGCAGTGTGGCAGTCTGCATCATTATCGGACAAATAGGCGTCAAGAATAGATTGATCAACCTGGAAGTAAAGGCGCTGGATTTCCTTGGGAAAATCTCGTACGGTATCTACGTCATCCACCCCCTGCTGATTTTTCTGTTCGCAAAGGCCGTTGTAAACATTCAGCTGCCGGCCGGTCCGAAATTAATCTTTGTGTACTTGAGTATCATAACTATTACCATATTCATCGCGCACTTGTCTTATAAATATTTCGAGAAATACTTCCTGAATATTAAAAAGAAATTTGTCGTCGTGCAAAGCTCGCCTACCAAATACTTTGATCCTGTTTCCCCGGCTGAGGTCTTAAAGAAATGAGAGATCACCCTGCCTCTGATTTTTGTTATTTATGACAATTCCCGGCATTATCCCTGGAAGAAATGAAATTACATACCCGCCGGATGCCAGTGCGGTATTGGGGGATAGACGGAAGGACGACGGGTAAGGACAATATATGAGACGGATATGTAATAACAGGTGAATATTTCAAAGAACCGCACTGGCTGGAGGGTAATGATGACTGCTTAAGGGTACGGATCAATTAATACGATCCGGGTACGGAATTTTTATTTTTTGGCTATTATCTGGGCTAGTAATTTTCTCTCTTTCTTGATCTCCTGGCATAGGGAGATGATCTCCTTCGTGTTATCCGCGATGGTAAGACTGTTAAGCGAAACCTCCAGGGATGCGATCCTGCCCCTGCAATAGGCCTCCATTACCTCTAGTGAATCGGCCATAATGGTTGGAGAGAATTTTTCCTCTGAAGATGTAACCCGGCTGGTTACTTTTTGACTGTTTGTAGTGTTTGTCTGCTTCATGGTATAAGGTTAAAAATTAAATCAATGGTCGGGAGGTCTTTCAGGGAGGATACCGTTTTGCTTTTGCATGATAAAGGTGACGATATACAAAACGCAAGACAAGCGTCCGGGTACTGAAAGTTTAGCGTAAAATGTCTCCGGGAATTACGTAGTTCTACTTAGCATACGAATCGATCCACAGAATATCTTAGCCGCGTTAACCATTAAAACTAAAGTTATGGCGACTGAAAAAAACAAATCTGTGACCGGAGTAATGCTACCGGTATTGGCCTTCCTATTTTTCCTTGCATCCTGTAATGATAAGACCCCTCCGCCGGATACGGGCTCGGTACAGATCCCAAATCCCCAGGATACCTCAGCTCTTGGAAAGATCAATCACTTCATCGAAAAAACGGATATAGAAAATTTCAGGAAAGAATTCGCCAATCAGCGCGATAGCCTCTCCCGGAGCAATCCTTATCTTTTCATTCCTGTCAGTGAGACCTTTAATAAACAGGCATTACTGAACCTGTTAAAGGATTCGACTAATGTCGGCCTGCGGATCTACTACGGCGTGAAGAAAGGCAATAACCGGAACGAGGTCAGGCTCATGCTGGTAGGAGTCAATTCAAAGGGAGAAGACCTGTATTATCTGAACGGAGGTGATGCTACGAAGATCGCTGCCAAACTGCCGCCGCCATTGGGTATCGGCGGAGTAGAATACGGACAGTGCACACCACCTTGTTCGATATTTCCCTAAGCCAGGCTCATTTTAAACGACCAGTTCACTTCATGGACTCTAACTTAATTTTCGCGCTTAGCCTAAGTATTATTTTTGCCGCCGTGATTGGGGTAATACGATTCAATATTATCGAGCGATCGTACTACCCTTTCATCTACGATATATGGCTCGTCATCATCGTAGAACTATTGGTTCATTTCGCAGGACGCTCAGTGTCCGCGAACAGCATCGTTAATATCTTTTCAATAATCGATTTCCTTCTCTTCACCTGGCTCTTCTATAACTGGAGCCTTTTTAAGAGGAATAAGCGATTGCTGTATGCATTCGTTCTCGTATTCGTTGCCGCCTGGGTTATTCTGACATTCTTCATTCGGGGCTTCCAATACAACAACTGGCACTTCAGGCTGCTTTATAGTTTCGTGATGATCTTCTTCAGTGTCAGCTATTTCAATAAACTCGTTGTGGGAGAAAGGGGAAATATGCTGAGGAACAGTAAATTTCTTATCTGCCTTGGGTTGATATTCTTCTATACCTTCTTTACGGTAGTATGCGCTACGGAATTATCCTTCTTCGGGAGTAAGATCAGCGACCAGTTCCGCGTCAGCCTTCAGAAAATAAATATTTTCTCCAACGTTTTTGTTAACCTGTTATACGCCTTAGCCGTTTTATGGATACCCAGGAAAAAGACCTTTACAACAGTCTACTGATCGTAGTGATTGTGATGGGCATCGTACTGGTGTATTTCATCTTCACCATTGTACGGTACCAGCGTCGTAGCCTCCGGTTGCACAAGGATAAGATCCGTGCCGAGATCGATACGCTCGAGAATGAACGCAAGCGCATCGCATCCGATCTCCACGATGAACTCGGCCCCATTCTCTCTGCGGTCAAATTACAGATCAACAATCTCGAATCGGAAAATGAAGACGATAAGGTGCTCATCGATAAATCGAGCCAGTACATCGATACCATTATCAACAAGCTACGGGAGATCTCGAATAACCTGATGCCGAACACCCTGCTTCGCAAAGGACTGGCAAAGGCCATCCAGGAATTCATCGATAGCAACAGTCATGCGTATAAGCTCTCCATCAAGTTTGTCTGTGAGAACGATCTTAATCTCAACCAGGACAAAGAGATAAACATATATCGTGTAGTGCAGGAGATCGTCCACAACACGGTGAAGCATGCCAAGGCATCGCTGCTCATCATCCGCATCGCCGTCGAGAATAATCACCTCATTCTCTCGACGGCGGACAACGGGCTGGGCTTCGATTATTTTAACCAGGCGAAGGAGAATACTGGGCTTGGTCTTCGTAACTTGCAAAGCAGGGCCGAAATAATGGGCGGAGAGATCACCTGTATTTCTGAACCTGGCAAAGGGACCAATTACACGCTGGAAATTCCTCTATAACTATTTATCCATGTCATTACCAGGCGCCATAAGAGTAATTATCGCAGACGATCACGAGATCTTCCGGGATGGACTTAAACTCATGCTGAATAAGCAGCCCGGTATCGAATTGATTGCCGAGGCCGAGGACGGCAAGGAATTAATTGAGAAAACGATCGACCTGCAACCCGATGTGATCATCACCGATGTGAAGATGCCTCGCATGGACGGCGCCTCCGCTACCCGCTACCTTACCGAACATCACCCCGATATTAGCATCATTGCGCTTACCATGTTCGATGAAGAGGAACAGATCATCGAAATGCTGGAGGCCGGCGCAAAGGGATATCTCCTGAAGAATGCCGACAAGGATGAGATAAAGGATGCCATACAATCCGTGTATGAGAAGATGCCCTATTACTGCAAACACACATCGCACCGGCTGGCGCAGATGGTCGCCAAGAGTAAATTCAATCCCTACCGGCAAAAGGTAAAAGTGGAATTCAATGAACGCGAGAAAGAGATCATATCGTGTATCTGTGATGGTATTACGAATAAGGAAATAGCGGAGAAGATATACCTGAGTGTAAGGACCGTAGAAGGATTGCGGATGAAGATCATGGAAAAGATGAACGTCAAGAATACCGCCGGCATCATCATCTATGCGATAAAGAACGGCCACTACTCACCCGATAAAAAACCTTGAGAAAATTATTTTCAAAAATTATCGAAAAATAATTGGCAGCATCCAAAAAAATAATTCATCTTTGTCGTATAAAACAAATCATTAACAACAACATGTTCAACGCAGCACGACATATTAAAATGATGGACCTGTCTAATCCCGGAACGGATTTTACAGGGATGCGGGGCATGTACCGGGGAAGATAAGTCAGACTTACTAATTCAACACAATACAGGCCCTGCAAGAGATTGCGGGGTTTTTTTATGGCGAAAAATCAAACGGTCAGGAGGCTGCCGCTGTTCCCAATCACGAAAGTAGATTCGGTCCCGCAGTCCTGGCGTCTGTTTAACCATTAGAATAACCATGACCTGGCAAATAGTAAATAGACGATTTAGAATGCAGATTGACTGTTCGTCAAAAGGCAGTTGGGAAGGGAATGCTTATGCCCCCACCGGCACACTGAATGACGAATATTTTGAGCGACTGGCTTATGGCGGCAGTAGTACCTGAATGGTATTACGTCGAAAAAAGCCCGGTCGCCAAACGACCGGGCTTTTTTTTGCCATGTCGTGAACAAAAAATAGCAAGGAAGGTATGTGATGAAATTTTTATTGATCGTATTGACTGTCCATTTCATTGGGGAGTTGATCAACAACAAGGTGAAGGCTGGTAAGCTGATGAACGAGGGAGAAGGAAAAAAGAACGAGTTCGTTCGTCACCCTGCGGAGTTCATTTTAAGATAGGTTATCAGGGGACCGCCATCGATGTCGGATGATTATTGCCTCATTAGGGTGGGACGAATAGCTCCAATGGCAGAGCAGCGGCTTGAAGCGCCGATAGTGTCCACAACGGATTTGAAAGAAAATAGAAAATATGGAAAAGATATTTACACAAAGAGTGATCCAGGCGCATGAAGTATTCGATGACGATTTCCTCGATATTAATGTCGTGTACCTGTATTATTTCTATCGTCTTCCCAGCGTCAACTTCATGAATAAGGTTGATGGAGAGAAGGCCTTTGGGATTATCAACGAAAGGTACCGGGAATCTATCATTGGAATGCATAAATACCAATGGTATAAATGGAGTGGAAAGGAGTTCCGGTTCCGCACCACGGTGATAGTGCTGAGGAATAACATCCTTCTGAGGCTGGACGAAAACTACTGTGAGCTGCTGCATGATGGGTGCCAGGAGGATTTTTTGCAGGAGATCACCGGGCTTCTTGACCGGGTGAAGGAGAAACAAAAACGGCGGCCGCTCGAGATCAACCTGGTCGTGCAGGAGCGCAACCGTCTTGAACTGAAGGCGATGGAGATCAAGCGGACAAAGTTGAATCTCGATCTCTACTATGAAGACGATTTCGCGGGAACCGATGAGATCATCCGGAAAAGGCTGAACAAGAAGAATGACAAGGGAATTGTTTTGCTGCACGGTCTGCCGGGAACGGGGAAGACCACTTACCTGCGATACCTGGTGGGCAAGTTGAAGAAGCGGGTGCTGTTCCTGTCGACGTCGATGGCCGGCAGCCTGATGAGCCCGGAGTTCATTTCATTGCTGATCAACAATCCTGATACAATACTGATCATCGAAGATGCGGAGAATATAATCATGGACAGGAAACACAATGCCTCATCGGAGGTATCGAACCTGTTGAATATTTCGGATGGATTGCTGGCCGACTTCCTGAATGTGCAATTGATATGCACGTTCAATAGTTCGCTTACGCTGGTTGACTCGGCGTTGATGCGCAAGGGCAGGCTGATAGCGAAATACGAGTTTACGAAACTTAGTATTGCGAAAGGGCAGCGGCTCAGCGACCACGTGGGAGCGGGGACGACCATTAACCGGCAGATGACGGTGGCTGAGATCACGAATCAGCATGAGAAGGAGCAGAAGACGGACCAGACGGAGATCCTCGGGTTCAGAATTCCGGGTTGGCAACCCGTACCGGCGGGTTGCCAACCGCAGGTATTTTGATCCTCTCGATGACAGTATTGCACATTATCGAACGGGTAGGAAGAGCATAAATAGAAGAGGAATTAATAAAACAAAGACATGAAACTTAAATTGACAGGAAAAGAACTCAGGGCCATCGGCTATCCCGAAGGCCCCGTGATCAGCATCGCCATGAAGGTGATGGAGAAGAATTACAAGCATCAAAGCAAGGAATACGCCATAGGCATTCTCCAAAAGATATTGGAAACGCCCGCGGAATATTCCGCTGACGCCATACTCGGTTTGATTGCCACGCAATTATTGCCTGTGGTTGAA
>DATHKS010000143.1:0-4064 GCA_035488975.1 Chitinophagaceae bacterium
ATGCTTTCGGGCATCTACAATTTCACATCGAGGATAAACCTCACGCTGCGGGTAAGACACTACTGGAGCAAGGTGGTCTACAACCGGTTTGCCAATGTAGACGGCAAGGGCAACGCTATTGCGCGTCCGTTCATCAATGGCCAGGACGTGAACTTCAATGTGTTTAATACGGATGCCTTTTTTACCTGGGACTTCCGCTATGGCAGCCGCCTGATCCTGGGATATAAGAATTGGCTCGGGGACAATGAAACTGACATCGTAGATGGGTTGAAGTACACACGCTACATCCGCAACCTGGGCCAGATATTCGATCTTTCCCATGGGAATGAGCTGACCGTACGCTTCATCTACTTCCTCGATTATAACCAGCTCCGTAATAAAAAGAAATGACCGGACGTTTAAGAATTCACGCAGAACCATAAAATCTCAGACACCATCGAAATCACAAATACCACCACCAAAAAATCCCTTTAATGAAAAGAATTTCGTTATTGCTGGCAATATTGTTTGCCACCAATTTCTCTTTTGCGCAACCGGGCCTCGACAAGGCATTCAACCTGTTGCTGAAGGAAAACAAAAGACAAGAAGCTGCCAGTGAGCTCACTAAGCTGACAAGTTCCCCAACCGAGGGGCCAGGCGCACTCCTCACCCTTGCCCTCATGGAGTCCGTCAATGAGCATTATCCCGAGAGTTTCGCCTACCTCCAAAGATTTTTGGAGAAATCGGCTGACCCATACCCTTATATCTATGCGTTCTGGACTTCCGGCACCTTCAATCTCAAGTCGGGGAAGACGATGTTGAGCTATATCGACAAGGCCATGAAGGATCCGAAGACGCCGTCCGTGCTCAAAGCCATGTTTGCCGCGAATCTTGCCTCGGCAAAAATGAACGACGGTGACATGAAGGAAACGAAGGCCCTGTACGATACCTATGGAGAAGTGTCCAACTGGAATACAGTTGGCGTATTTGAAAATGTGTCTGGAAGCGGATTCAATAAAGACTACGGAGTTCTCGCGCACCCGGAGGCGGGCTATGTATTTAAAAACAGCAATGGCGCCGACGTCAAGTGGTTCCCCATGGATCATAATCTTGGCCATTGGTACGATTTCAAATATCACTACGATATAAACAATGCGGTCATCTATGCGCAGACATTCATGAAAAGCCCCGCCGCCCGGCAGGCTGTCCTGAGGGTGGGCGTGTCCGGATCATTCAAGATTTGGATCAATGACTACCTGGTTGGCTCCGAAGCGGAGGAACGTAATACCAACATGGATGTGTATAGCTATGTGGTGAACCTGAAAAGCGGTTATAACAGGATATTGGTCCAGGGAGGCTCTGCAGAACTGAGCAGCAACAACTATATGATCCGGTTCACGGACCTCAACGATCAGCTGATGACGGATATGGAATCCCAGGCCGACTATGCGGCGTACCAGAAGGAACAAGGATATGAGGTAAAGAAATTGCCCTTCTTCGCGGAGGAATTCTTCGAGAAGAGGCTTAAGGAGAATCCGAATAGTTTCATCGATCTCATGATGCTCATAAGCGTGTACAACCAGAATGATAAGAAATATGAAGCACGGAATATTGCCCGCGAGTTGAAGCAATTGTACCCGATCAGCACGCTGGTAGCGGAGAGGGTGACTGAATCCTACAGTAGGGATAACAACAATACAGATCTCACCAGGGAATTGGAATCGATCAAGACTAACGACCCGCAAAGTCTCTACGGCCTGATCTTGCTTTATAACGACGCGATCAAGAAGGAAGACTATAAAGAAGCGGGCGAACTGCTTCAGAAACGGGAGGATCTATATGGTATCAATAAGACCACGATCAATAATCATATCAGCATATATGCGGGCCAGAAACAATTCGAGGAAGTGTTGAAAGTAGTCAACCAAGCTTATGAGAAATATCCTGCGGACGAAGACTTCGCTACGATGGAATACTATGTCTCTTACAACACCTCCAAGGATCCGAAGAAGGCTGCTGGTATCCTGAAGTCGTATCTGGATAAGAACTTCAGCGAGACCATCTACAACATGCTTGCTGCAAACTATCTTGAGAATGGAAAGAAGGATGACGCCTTCAAGATGTACAGGAAGTACATCGACTATTTCCCCTTTGCAACGAACCAGTATGCCGCTATCTCGGATAAGTATTTTGCGATGCAGGATTATTCGAATGCCATGGAGTGGATAGACAAGGCCATCGAAAGGGCGCCGTATGTCGGCAACTATCACTACAAGAAAGGAATGATCCTGGAAGCCCAGGGTAAAAAGACCGATGCAATGGGTGGCATGAAGAATGCGATACGGTATAATCCCGGCAACTTCGAGGCGCGCAAGAAGATAAGGGAATTGCAGGGCAAAAAAGATCTTTTCAGTTCATTCAACAGCATAGATATTGAGAAGCTCGTCAAGTCTGCCCCACCGGCTTCCGCCTATCCCAACGACAATAGTATATTCCTCCTGGAGAAAATGGAACAGGTGGTTTATCCCGAGAATGGCGCCTCCGAAGAGAAGGACGAGTTGCTGATCAAGGTCTTCAACTCCGCCGGTATCGAGCGGTGGAAGGATATTTCATTGCCCTACAACTATTACACGGAGAAGCTGATCATAGAGAAAGCGGAACTATTCAAGAAGGACGGAACGAAGGTTCAGTCCGAAAACAACGACAACGAAATTGTTTTCTCTTCTCTCGAGGTCGGCGATATTCTTCACATCCTCTACCGCAAGGAGATTACCTACAGCGGAAAGCTAGCGGAGCATTTCTGGGAAGAATTCACTTTCAACGGTGGATTTCCGGTAAAGCAATCGAGTTTCAGTCTCATTGTTCCCAGGGATAAGAAGTTCACGTACCGCATGTACAACTCCGCTTTGCAACCCGTAGTATCCGATATTGACGACTACAAAATGTATGTTTGGGAGAAGTCGGATATTCCCGCCATCAAGCCCGAGTCTTACATGCCGGCCTACAACGATATCAATGAGAGGATCGTGGTCACAAGTATACCGGATTGGAACTATGTCGCTAACTGGTATCGCGATCTCAGCAGCGTGAAGACGAAGGCCGATTTTGAAGTGAAACAGACGGTGAAAGACCTGCTTCAGGGAAAGCAAAACCTTACCGAGCTTCAGAAGGCCAAACTCTTCTACTCCTATATCGAGGAGAATTTCAGCTATAGTGATGTGTCGTTCCTTCATAGTGCACTGACCCCGCAACGGGCATCCAGGACGCTCCAGACCAAACTGGGAGATTGTAAAGACCTTTCAACACTTTTTGTTGCCATGTGTCTCGAAGCCGGCATCAATGCCAACCTCGTTCTCGTCGACACGAGGGACAACGGAGATAAGAATCTCGATATCCCAACTATCGGCTTCAATCATTGCATTGCACAACTCAAGACGGATAATAAGAGCTACCTGGTAGAACTGACAAACAAGAATCTTCCTTTCGGCACCCTGACGAATACGCTCATCAACGCAAATGGACTGTTCATTCCAAGGGAAACGGAAACAGCCACCGCGGCATCGCTTTCGAAACTAAACACGAATAACCGTCCCCTGAATACCATCGACAGGCAGACAGGTGTAAACTTCATAGGTAAGAACGTCGGGATTACAAGAAGGACAAGAAGGTCGGGAGCGGAGGCCTCGGCATTGCGCGAGTCATACCGCGACAACGGTGACGAAGATAACCGTAAGGATGTCTCGGAGTCGCTTTCCGGCGAATTCAACAAGAAGGTTGTACTGAAAGACATGAAAATGACGAACCTCGATAATCTATCGGACACGATGATCTTCGAGGATAATTTTACCGTTGATAATTTCGTCAGCGAACTGGTGGGAATGCAGGTATTCACTTTGCCCTGGTCTGATTCCTACAAATCCATCGACTTCATCTCGGCAGAGGAAAGGACCTATCCTTTCACTTTCTGGAAATTTTCATCGACTCCTTACGACAGGGAGGTCATGACCATCACCGTGCCCACAGGCAAGAAATTGGCGGAAATTCCGGCTAATATCTCGTTTGCCTGCTCCGTGATGAGTTACGAT
>DATHKS010000144.1:0-4035 GCA_035488975.1 Chitinophagaceae bacterium
GGTAAGTCCCACTGTGTATGAACTCACCGTTATAGCCTGCAGATAATATCCATACGAAGTGAAATTGCCGGAGGAATTCCTGTATTGTGTTTCCGTTGTTGCGCTCCTATAGGTTCGAGTACTGTCCCTTGCATTCCAATCACTGGTATAGCAAATGATAAGACTATTGGCCCTGGTGGTCGTTAGTGATACTGATGGGGTTGCTTGTGACACGGCCTTGTTATTTGCACCTCCTATTGTTGCCTCTTGGTTAATAATAGTATAACAAACACTCGATTGTTCATTTGCTCCCCAGCTACTAGTCACCGCTATCGTACCACCAGCTGCGAATATTGCCGTGTATATCTCTGCATCACCACTACCCGTAGCCGCGGAAGCGTCTACCCTTTTGGTCCAGGTAAGTGAAGGAGAACTCGTAACTGTCGCATTTAGACTTGAACTCCCCTGTCCTGTGCAGAGAACAAGCACTGCACCAGCAGGAACACCAGAAAGGTTATGTGTCGATGCTCCGGCCTGTGCTTTCGCATCATATGAAAGTATACTTACGTTTGTATTCGGGCGGTTGAATAATTGGTAACTGCCAAAATATTTCGAGCCGCTATAATATAGAGTCACTAGGTCCGTGGAGGAAGCCGCCGCTGAAAGTGTCGGAGCAACGCCGGCTGGCCATACTGTACCGGCGGGCCAGCTGGTGATGGTTCGGCTGCCGATACTGTCCTGCACAATCTCCAATTTGTAAGTCTGTCCGGCGACGGGGCTTATAATATCAATTGTTCTGCCGGTACCTCCCAATTTAACGGAGCCATTCGCGCCCTTGCTTACGTTCCAAGCGACCGTCGTCGAATCCTTTAATGTCTGAACGGAAAGATTGACACCAGCGGACGTCGCGGCACGCAACTTTATATTGCCGAGGGAATCCGTCGTTAAAATTGAATCGGCCGCCGCTGTATTTTTGTACTTCGGCCATCGCACAGGGCCCGCGTTGTAGATGGAATCGTTTAAGCCGATGGTGCGGATCGCATATGAATTAGCGGTGTTTATTCCTTTGAGCGTATCAATGAGTAAACCATTTACCGTTTGAGTGACACCTTCTTTAGAATTGAAAGCGGGGCTGGCATAAAAGTGCGTAAATGTGCCCCATTTCTCATTAGCCTTTGTCTCAGAATAACTGGCAAATCCCAGAATGGTGGTGCTGTTCATTTTTGCATTCACAGAACTTTTATGATGGGAAACATAGTTTGGAAAATAACCGGAAGGAAATGAATCTGTCGCACTCCATACACTGGCGGTGAAAACAGCGCCCCTGGAATATTGACTGCTTTCCATCACAGCACCTGTCTGCTTATGGACCACAAACAAATCATTGTATGCATTGACCGTGTCCCGGACCGCGTTGATCCAGAATGATTCATTCTTATACGGCGTCGTGCCGTCAGTCAGGTTGAACGTCAACCGCTGCTTATTCATGTTGACCACGGTCGTCTGGTTGAGACTGCCGCCAAGTCGCAGCGTATCTCCCGAGCGCATAAATCCATTGTCTAAAATAAGCCTGCCGATACCAGGACTCATTTTCAACGTATCGATCCCAACGAGATAAATGGAATCATTGATTTTTGTCAGTGCCTGCCTGAACTCGGTGACGCCATTTCCCTTATTGAAAAGAAAACCGGGCACGCTCCGCGTCCCGTTTCGAAGGATCAGTTCACTGTTCAGGACACGAACACTATCCTGGATCACTTGCAATTTTGTTTGAGAAATACCATGCAGGCAGAGTATTACCATAGCGGTAACTAAAAAGATTCGCTTCATGAAAGGTGGCTTGGTGGTGAAAGAAATAAAAACATGGCATCGGCTCACAGGTCGCAAAACCTTGATGAAACCAAAGCTGGTATTTTAAAGAATCCCTATGTCGAGGCTATCCGTACGGACAACGGATCAGGGAAAGAAAGACAATGGTGCGTGGATAACGATTGAGGTAGATGACATGCTTTAGACAAGCACGCACTTGAAGCAATAACGTTAAAGAACATGGTGGTTGTTTTGGTGGTTCGGCAATCAATGTCAATCAAAAAATCCAGCATTCCCAATTGTTCCCATGAAAAAAACGTTATGAGTTATCCACTAAGAGTTAATCCTTAACGGCAATTTGATATCACAAGAACCAGTTCTTCTAAAAATTAAAAAGTCAAAAGTCAAAAATAGACACTGCTTAGAGTATCTTAACTTCTGTTCGAGCAGGGTCTATTTTTGACTTTTTAATTTTGAATTTAGAATTGCTAATCCATCTCGTATCCTCACCACTAGACATCCTTATTACTCTGCCACCACTTGTACCCAATAAAACCCACAATGATCAGCGGAGTAAAAGCGAGATAAAGAATACCGGAGTTCAAGCCCTTGGCAGGCTTATCACCCAATTGCTGGGCGGTCTTGGTGCAGATGGAACATTGTGCACTTGCGGTTACGGGGATCAGACCGGAAAAGAGAAAGAATCCTATGATCAGCCATTTCTTCATCACTGCACGAATTTTAGCAAAATTACAAAACAAACGCGTCCGGTGTGCCTTCTTTGTCCATTTTATCACCCGGACGAACAATGGGTGACATAAAAAAGGCCGGTTCAAATGAACCGGCCTTTTTGTTTAATCTTTTATCGCGTTATGCCGCTGCAGACTCCATTTTCTTCTGCACCTTCTTACGGTCGTCCTCATTGAGAATGACCTTCCGCATGCGGATGAAATTCGGAGTTACCTCGATACACTCGTCCTGTTGTATATATTCCATGCATTCCTCCAATGTCAGCAGGATCTTCGGAGCAATACGGGTAGCATCATCACTACCGCTTGCACGGTGGTTGGTGAGCTTCTTTCCTTCCGTGGCATTCACCACCAGATCGCCTGGCTTGATATTCTCTGCGATGATCTGTCCTGCATAGACATCTTCACCCGGATCCACGAAGAATGAACCGCGATCCTGGAGCTTATCGATGGAATAACCTGTTGTCTTGTCCTGGTTCTTGCTAAGCAAAACACCATTGTTGCGCCCGGGGATCGGTCCCTTCCATGGCTTATATTCTGTAAAGCGGTGCGCCATCACGGCCTCACCAGTTGTAGCCGTCAGCATTTGAGTACGAAGACCGATCAGGCCCCGTGAAGGGATCTCGAATTCCAGGTGTTGCATTTCACCCTTGGTCTCCATGATCAGCATTTCACCCTTACGACGGGAAACGAGGTCTATCACCTTGCTTGCGAATTCCTGTGGCACATCCACAACCAGATTTTCATACGGCTCGCATTTCTTACCGTTTATTTCCTTTACAATTACCTGCGGCTGGCCCACGGTCAGTTCATATCCCTCCCGGCGCATCGTCTCGATGAGGATACCCAGGTGAAGGATACCACGACCGTAAACGATGAGACTATCACCCTCTTCACTATCTTCTACTTTAAGTGCAAGGTTCTTTTCCGTTTCCTTCATCAGCCTGTCGCGCAGGTGGCGGCTCGTTACAAACTTGCCATCCTTGCCGAAGAAAGGAGAATTATTCACGGAGAACAGCATATTCATTGTCGGTTCATCCACGCTGATAACGGGCAATGCTTCCGGGTTCTCTGCATCGGCAAGTGTATCACCGATATTGAAATCCTCGATACCGACAACGGCACAAAGATCACCGGCAACTACCTCGGTCACTTTCTTCTTACCCATTCCTTCGAATACATATAGCTCACGGACCTTCGTCTTCTTTATTGATCCATCGGCCTGCATGAGCACCACGTTTTGTCCTTCCTTCAATACGCCACGGTTCACTTTTCCTACGGCAATACGGCCGAGGAAGGAAGAGTAGTCGAGGGAAGTGATCTGCATCTGCACAGGTCCTTCATTCACCTTGGGAGGCGGCACATACTTGATGATACCATCAAGCAGGGGATTGATATTGTCTATCTGCTCGAGCGTTTCATTGAACCAGCCATTCTTTCCACTACCGTAGAAAGTAGGGAAATTCAACTGCTCTTCTGTTGCATCGAGATTGAAGAA
>DATHKS010000145.1:0-2380 GCA_035488975.1 Chitinophagaceae bacterium
ATATTATCAAATAGTGTTCACAACGCCCTTTACTTTATCATTAATTTATATATTACCCATTTTTATTGCCTCGGGTTTTGTAGCTTTATACTGGTCTGCTACCATTAACTATCAAATTGCCAAAAATGAAAAAACTGCTGCTTATTGCCGTTGTCTTTACTGCATTGATAACGACCGGCTTCCGTCTCGCCCCCGGAACCCTTTCCGCCGACGAACGCAAGTTCGCCATCGACTACTACGGAAAGACAAAGGCCCGTCTGCTCAAAGACATCAAGGGACTCAGCGATGCCCAGCTCAACTTCAAAGCCGACTCTACCCGCTGGTCTATCTACCAGTGTACCGAACATATAGCTCTGGCAGAAACCATGATCTGGCAGTGGATCCAGATGACCGAACAACAAGCCGCCAACCCGGCCAAACGCAGCGAAGTAAAGGTCACCGTCGATCAGCTGATGAAAGGCACGCTCGATCGTTCGCAGAAATTCAAAGCGCCCGAAATGCTCCAGCCGGAAAAGAAATTTCCCGACACGCAGACAGCCCTGCAGGCGTATATCCTTCGCCGCGATTCTACTATCTATTACATCAGAAGCACGCAGGACGACCTGAAGAACCACTTCATCACCCATCCCGCTGCCGGTACCATTGACCTTTACCAGGCCCTGGTCTTGCTTGCAGCCCATAGCGAACGCCATACGTTGCAGATCGAAGAGGTTATGGCCGATCCGAATTTCCCGAAACAGTAGCCCGGCAGCAGCACGATGGCCGGCTAACATTGGTCTCAATAGCTAACAATGGAACCTACTATTCTGCATCTGGAAAAGATCATCAGCAATTATACCCGGCGTCTCGAAGCCGTGTCCGAAGAAAATTATGCCCTGAAGCCCAAAGCCGAAAAATGGAGTAAAAAAGAGATCCTCGGCCACCTCATCGATTCTGCCCAGAATAATATCCGGCGTTTCCTGGTGGCCCAATATGAAGACACCCCGGTCATTTTATACAACCAGGACAAATGGGTAGAGCTGACAAACTATCAGCATTATCCAACCCGGGACCTTCTTTCGCTGTGGGTACTACTCAACCGGCATATTTGCCGGGTCCTCCGGCGCCTGCCGCGCGGTGCGGCCACGCGAAAATGTTTTATGGGGAATTCACAGCCGCATACCCTGGAATGGGTAGCCGCAGATTATTGCAATCATTTGCTGCATCATCTCCATCAGATCCTCGATCTCGACCCCATCGCCTATCCATAGCCACTCACCCCACCTGCTCGAACGTCAGCATAAAGCTGGTCCCCTCACCCAACTGGGAGTTGACATCGATGCCCGCCCGGTGGGATTGCAGGATGTTCCAGGTCGCCGCCAGACCCAGGCCAAATCCATTGGTCTTTGACGTAAAATAAGGTTCGAAGATCCGGGAGATGTTCTCCTCCGGTATCCCACCCCCATTATCGTTGATGAGCACCCGAAAATTCGGGGATTCATCCCGGATGGAGATAGTGATCACACCAGACTGTGCAGGTACTGCCTCGACGGCATTGATCAGGATATTCAAAAAGGCGATCTTTAGCTTTTCCCGGTCGGCCATCACAAACGCCGGCTGACCCGGATACAACAGATCCAAACGGATATTCTTCAGGGCTATGCGATCCGATGCCGCCGCCAGCGTGGAATTGATGATATCCTGCAGATCCGTCTTTTGCAGGGAGATCTCGGCCGGGCGCGAAAGGTCCAGCAGCTCGGAGATGAGACTGTCGATCCGGCCGCAATTGCGCGCAATAATATCCAGGTAGATGTTGGCATCCTCGCTCAGGCATTCCGGCTTCAGCTGTTCCACGGATAAATTGATATTGGTGAGCGGATTCCTCACTTCGTGGGCCAGCGTCCTCAGCAGTGTGGCAGTGCCGCGCAATTTTTCTATCTGGAAGGTCGCCCTTTCGATACGTTTTAAGTTGGTAATATCATGTATGATCCCTTGAATATAGCTTTCACCGCTGGAATCCGGCTGCCGGGAGATTGACAGGATACAGTTTCTTCTTTCCCTGTTGCGCGTCATCAGCTCCACTTCCATTTCCTCCCCTTCTCCGCTATGCAAGAGCTTATCCTTCAGAACGCTGGCAGCCTCTTTGCGCGCAAAAAGCTCGTACAGGCTGAAATCCATCAGCTCCTCTTTACTATATTTGAAAAGATCGCAGGTCGCATTGTTGACGTCCCGGAACACCAGGCCTTCGCTCAGTAAAAAAACGGCGTCCTTGCTTCGTTCAAAGATATTTCTGAACTTCCGCTCATTTACCCGCAGGGCCTTGATATAAGCACTTCTTTCCAGCGCATACCGGATACTGCGTTCCAGCTTTTCCGTGTTGATCTCCGACTTAACGAGGTAG
>DATHKS010000146.1:0-5829 GCA_035488975.1 Chitinophagaceae bacterium
CTTTAAACCGGGCATTGGCGCCGACCCATTCGTGGGCCAGATCGGCAAAAGGCACGAAGAGACCGAGACCAGGATCGAACTCGTTTTCCCTTCCTTTCTCCAGGCTGCCATTGTCTCGGCCCTGAAAACCAGTCATCCCTATGAGGAGGTGGCGTACGATATTGTCCCGCTCCGGAACACAAGTGATGCCTGGGGTGCCGGCGCATTGGGTGAACTGGCCGTTCCAATGGAGGAGAACGAGTTCCTGGAAAGGGTGAGGTCCGTGTTTCACCTCCAGGTGATCCGGCATACTCCTCTCGTGGGAAAGAAGATTGGGCGGGTGGCGCTTTGCGGCGGATCCGGTAGTTTTTTGATCTCCAACGCTTTAAAACAAAATACTGACATATATTTGACTTCCGACATAAAATATCACGAGTTTTTCGATGGGAACGGCAAAATGGTGATCGCGGATATCGGTCACTATGAGAGTGAGCAGTTTACCATCGATCTGCTCCTCGAGATTTTAGCGGAAAAATTCCTTACCTTTGCGGTCCTCAAAACTGAGGTAAACACAAACCCCGTGCGTTACTTAAAGTGATAGGTTGGCACAGGGCTCCATCGCAAAAAATTCAAACTAGTAATTATACATGGCAAACGTAAAAGAATTTTCGGTCGAAGAGAAGCTCACCTCTCTCGTTACTCTTCAAAAGATCGAAAGCAAAATGGATGAGATCCGTATCCTGAAAGGCGAACTTCCCATGGAGGTCTCCGACCTGGAGGATGAGATCCTGGGATTGACATCACGCCAGACCCGGATAGAAGAAGAGATAAATGGTGTCACCGACTTCATTTCCCAGCGTAAGGAAGCCATCAAGGAAGCCGAGGCCCTCGTAAAGAAATACGAGAAGCAAAGCGACAATGTGAAGAACAACCGCGAGTTCGAAGCGATCAATAAAGAGGTCGAGATGCAGCAACTCGAAGTGAAGCTCGCCGAAAAGCATATCAAGGATGCTTCGGAAGAGATCTCGGAAAAAGCCGTATTGCTCGAAAAGGCCAAGAAGAATATCGCCAACAAAGAAAGCGTACTTGCAAATAAGAAAGGCGAGCTGGAGAAGATCATCGCGGCCAACGAGAAGGAAGAAAAACATTTCAATAAGCAAGCTACCGAGGCTAAGCAACACGTAGATCCAAGGCTGCTCGCCAGTTATGAGAAGATCCGCAAGAGCTATCGTAATGGGCTGGCTGTGGTTCCTGTAGAGCGGGATGCATGCGGCGGTTGCTTTTATTATATCCCCCCGCAAAAGCAAAGCGAGATCAAACAACACAAGAAGGTCATGATCTGCGAAAACTGTGGACGCATCCTCGTGGATGATGAGCTGCACAGTGCCGTAGAAGTTAAATAAATTTTTTCTTTTTTTTATTTCTCCCCCGCCAAAAACGGGGGAGTTTTTCTTTGAGGCCATTCCCGATTAACCAGTAATTTGCGGCAAGATGCTTTCTTCTCTTTCCATACAGAATTATGCTATCATCGAGGACCTGGATATCGATTTCTCGGCCAGGCTCAATATCATTACCGGCGAGACCGGTGCCGGCAAATCGATCCTCGTGGGCGCCCTGGGCCTCATACTAGGCGATCGCGCAGACTCCTCCATACTCATCAATAAAGAAAAGAAATGCATTGTAGAGGGGAATTTTCGCGCAGGAGGTAAAAAGACGATAGCCGCATTCCTCCAGGCCAATGAACTCGATCCGGCCGAGGAACTGGTAATACGCCGGGAGATAGCGGTCAATGGCAAGTCCAGGGCCTTCGTAAATGATACCCCGGTCAACCTGTCGCAGCTGCAACAGTTGAGTTCCCTCTTAGTGGACCTCCATCTTCAATTCGATACGCTCTCCTTAGGTGAAAGTGATTTTCAACGCGATGTCCTGGATGCGCTCGCCTCCAGCATCGAGCTGAGGAATTCTTACCAGTCCCTGTTCAGGCAATGGCAGAAAGTGAAGAAGGAAGTGGAGGTGTTGCGGCAACAGAAACTGCAATTCGATAAGGAAGCGGACTATAACCAGTTCCAGTTCGACGAGCTTGCGGAGGCGGCCTTCGGTAACAATGAACTGGAGGACATTGCCGGCGAACTGAAGATGCTGGGCAATGCGGAGGGCATAAAAGGTGTTTTGGAAAAGGTATACGGATCCTTGCAGGAAAGTGAAGAGCCGGTTGTACAGCAGTTAAAGAGCCTGCTCAACCAATTGAACGCCTATTCCACTTATCATCCAGGTCTGCCGGCACTCACCGCCCGGCTCCAGTCTGTGCAGATAGAACTGCAGGACATTGCAGACGAGATCGACAGCATCCGGAACCATATCAGCTACGATCCTGCAAAGATCGAACAACTGAATGAACGCCTTTCACTTGGCTATCGCTTGCAAAAGAAACATGGAGTTGGTACCACGGGGGAACTTTTGGAAATAAAGAAAACGCTTGAAGGCAAGTTGCAGGCGGTCCTCAACATAGATGAGGCCATTCAGCAAAAGGAGAAAGAGGCGTTGGCCTTGCTGACGGAAGCCAAAAAGATGGCGGCCGCTATTTCCTCGGCCAGGGCAAAACAAATAAAGCCACTGGAGACGAAGGTCAATGTATTGCTTTCGCAGGTGGGTATGCCGAATGCAAAGTTGAAGGTGCAGATGAACACGGGTGAGCTCATGTCCTCGGGCGCCGACATCATTGAATTCTTATTCGATGCCAATAAGAGCGGGCAGTTCCAGCCTGTTCATAAAGTAGCAAGCGGCGGTGAACTGAGCCGGCTGATGCTTTGCATAAAATCGCTGGTGGCGCAGTCAATCGATCTTGGCACGCTGATCTTCGACGAGATCGATACGGGAATTTCGGGCGAGGCCGCCAGGCAGGTGGGCATCATCATGAAAGATCTTGCAGGAAAGCGACAGGTGATCAGCATCACGCACCAGCCGCAGATAGCGGGAAAGGCCGATGCCCATTTCTTCGTGTACAAGGAGATCGTGAAGGATGCGGTCAAAACCAATATCCGCGAGCTGTCTCTCGATGAACGTATCGTTGCAATAGCCAAAATGCTCAGCGGCGAAAAGCCGACATCGGCAGCCATGGAGAACGCCAGGGAAATGGTGAAGAATTAAAAAAAATGGACTATGCATCTGCATTTCCTATCCAAGGACACCCTTTTGCATCGCCTTCGGCGGCCGATGGACTTTTTACTTTTGAATTTTGACTTTTGAATAACGGTCCTCCATCATGAATACCCTTTTCCTGGTACTGGTAGCAGCGGTATTATTCTTTGCCTCTCTTTTTCTTCTCATAAAGCTATATGCCTACCTCGCGACGCCGGGATAATCATTTATTCCTATTTTTACGCGCATATTAAAAAACCTTGAAACCAATATTTATGGCGTATAATCTATTGAAAGGAAAACGTGGTATAATAACCGGGGCATTGGATGAGAATTCGATTGCATGGAAAGTTGCCGAGAAGGCGCATGAGGAAGGAGCCAGATTTGTATTGACGAATGCTCCTATAGCAATGCGAATGGGTGAAATAAAAAAACTGGCTGAGAAGACCGGTTCGGAGATCATTCCTGCAGATGCCACAAACGTGGATGAGCTAACCACGCTCTTCACCAAATCCCAGGAAGTATTGGGCGGTAAGATCGACTTCGTGCTTCATTCCATTGGCATGAGTGTCAACATCCGAAAGAATATCCCTTATACAGAATCGAACTACGACTATTTTCAAAAGGGGATCGATGTATCCGCACTGTCCTTTCATAAAATGCTGGCAGTGGCGAAGAAGCTGGATGCGATAAGCGAATGGGGAAGCGTGGTGGCGCTCACTTATATGGCGGCGCAACGCACCTATCCTTTTTATACCGACATGGCCGATATCAAAGCAATGCTCGAATCGATCGCGCGTAGTTTCGGTTATCATTATGGCCTGGAGAAAAAAGTTCGCATTAACACCGTGTCACAATCGCCTACCAAGACCACGGCAGGTACTGGTATAAAAGGTTTCGGCGACTTCTACGACTATGCAAATGCTATTGCCCCGCTGGGAAATGCAAGCGCAGAGGATTGCGCCAACTATTGCATCACCCTGTTCTCGGACCTTACCCGAATGGTAACGATGCAGAATCTATTTCATGACGGCGGGTATTCAACCACGGGTGTCAGTATGGATGTCATGCAAAGGCTCGGCATACAAGGCTAATAGATTTTACCTGGGATAAAATGAAAAAGCCTCCATCAGGAGGCTTTTTCATTCCGGTCAAATTGCCGAAGAATAGTGTGACTCAATATTCGTCTTCGTTGAAAAGGAAATCATCCTGTGTTGGATAGTCGGGCCAGATGTCTTCAATCGTTTCGTAGACATCGCCTTCATCTTCCAGTTCCTGCAGATTTTCCACGACTTCGATGGGTGCGCCCGAGCGAATGGAATAATCGATCAATTCATCTTTCGTAGCCGGCCACGGAGCGTCTTCCAGGTACGAGGCTAGTTCTAGTGTCCAAAACATAATAGGTCGAAGGGGTTTTAATATCAGTAAACAGGCCTCCGGTTTACCGGACCAACCATCTGATTTTTCCGCAAAAGTAGTTTTATTAACGAATTTTCCAAATCCTTAGTTGCCGGGGCCATTATAAAGGTTTTCATAAAAATTATCGTTTCTTATCAGGTATGGTTTTGAAGCTGGGTCGCTTTTAAGGATATTTGAATATTAAACACGATCCAGGGCAGGCATGGTTACGGGAAAAAATATACATAAACGGTACGGAGCGGTAGAAGTATTGAAGGGGGTAGACATGGAGATCCAACGGGGAGAAGTGGTCTCTATCGTTGGTCCGTCTGGCTCGGGGAAAAGCACCTTATTACACATATTGGGTACGCTCGACTATCCCGATATGGGCCATATAGAAGTAAGCGGGACGAAGATAGAATACCAGCCGAAGGTGATACTACGCCCCGCGGCATGGTGGAAAAGAGGGCTCAACCTGCTCCTCGACCTTCTCATTCTTGGCGCCATTGGCTGGGCCCTGGCGCCCGCGTTCCTCTCAGTTACCGGCATCGATATCCTGGCAGATGGCACCTGGTGGCAACAGTATATTTACAGCGCGGTGATCGTTCTGCTATATTATACCTTATTTGAATACCTCACCGGCCGGTCTCCTGCGAAATTCATCACCTCAACAAAGGTGGTAGTGGAAGGAGTCGGGACCAGGCCTTCATTCCTCGATTGTTTCATCCGGAGCGCCACGAGGCTGATCCCGCTCGAATTTCTCGGTTTTTTTTCCAGGAACCCCGTGGGCTGGCACGACGATCTATCCACCACACGGGTCATTGAAGCCAGGATCCCTTATCAACAAAAGCTCGCCGACAGTCTTACCCCGAAGGAGCTTTCCCTATTCCGGAATAAACGCATTGGATTTGTGTTCCAGTTTCACCACCTGCTTCCCGAATTCACCGCCTGGGAGAATGTATGCATACCCGGATGGTTGGCTGGCAGGAAAAAGAATGATGTACGCCTCGAAGCGGAGGAATTACTCAAGATGCTGGGCCTGGGACACAGGCTGGAAAACAAACCCAATGAACTCAGTGGGGGAGAACAACAACGTGTTGCCGTGGCCAGGGCGCTCATCAATAAGCCCGATATCGTCTTTGCGGATGAACCGACAGGAAACCTCGACTCGGCCAATGCAAAGGAACTACACCAGCTATTCTTCGATCTGAGATCAAAATTCAACCAGACCTTCCTGATCGTAACACACAATGAAGAACTGGCACAGCTTAGCGACCGGATTCTTCATATGAAGGATGGGAAGATCGTGTAAAG
>DATHKS010000147.1:0-2381 GCA_035488975.1 Chitinophagaceae bacterium
TCAAAGGCGATGAAATCGAATTCACCCACGTCAGTTATAAACCGAAGACGATCCAGATACCACGCAATCTCGAAGGCAATCAATACAGCGTCATCCAATTGATGGTAGCCGATACGATTTATCTACCGGCGACGATCATAAAACCGCGACCGACGCCCGACCAGTTCGAGCGGGATTTCGTGAATACGAAGGTGCCCGACGACAATATCGAAATAGCGCGACAGAATACGAGCGCTGCCAAGCGACGCATCCTCCTGCAGACCACGCCAGGCGATGGAGGCGAGGCCACGAAACTCCAGTTCAACAAGATCGCCAATAAGGCCGTGTACCAGGGGCAGGTACCCCCAATGAATATCTTCAACCCCGCGGCATGGGCCGATTTCATACAGGCATGGAAACGGGGCGATTTCAAAAACAAGAATTAAATTCCCACTTAAATGGCGGGCAGGCGTATCGCCTATCCAAAAATTCCCTTCCTGGCACAGGTGGAGAATATCTCATTATCTTGTGCGGATAAATCATCTCATCATGATCAATAAAGTCTCCGTTATCGGCGCCGGCACCATGGGCAATGGGATCGCACATGTTTTTGCGCAGCATGGCTTCCCGGTCAACCTGGTCGATGTTTCGAAGCCGCAACTGGACAAGGCGATCGCGACCATCACCCGGAATCTCGAACGGCAGTTGACGAAGGCGGCCATCACCGAGGAATTGAAAGTAAAGACCCTGGAGAATATTACGGTCTGGACGAGTTTCGCCGGACTGAAAGATGCAGACCTCGTGATAGAGGCGGCAACCGAGAATACGGAGCTGAAGCTATCGATCTTCAAACAAATGGATGAGGCCGCACCGGAGGGCTGTATCCTCGCGACAAACACCTCTTCCATTTCAATAACCAGGATAGCCGCGGCAACAAAGCGGCCGGAGAAAGTGATTGGTATGCATTTCATGAATCCCGTACCCGTCATGAAGCTGGTAGAGATCATCAATGGATATGCTACGGCTAAGGAGGTCACGGACACGATCGTCGCTCTTAGCCAACGATTGACGAAGGTGCCATGCGTGGTAAACGACTATCCCGGCTTCATTGCAAACCGCATCCTGATGCCGATGATCAATGAGGCGATATATAGCCTGTATGAAGGAGTGGCGGGAGTGGCCGAGATCGATACCGTGATGAAACTCGGGATGGCTCACCCGATGGGACCTCTGCAACTGGCCGATTTCATAGGGCTGGATGTATGTCACTCCATTCTTAAAGTGCTACACGACGGATTCGGAAATCCAAAATATGCACCCTGTCCTTTATTGGTAAATATGGTAATGGCCGGAAAACTCGGTATCAAGAGCGGGGAAGGATTCTACTCCTACCAGGGAACGAAGGGATTGGTAGTGAGCAAGCGATTTGATCTGGATTTAGGGGATTGAGATTATAATTGGAATAATACGATCCATTGTCAAATACAGGAACTGGATTTGGGGGGATTAATGGATTTTTCGAATAACAGGTACAATTGGCACATTTTCAAATTGACTAATTATCTATTTTTTTTACAAACCGCGCCGGATTCCCCACCCATAATTCTCCTTTTGGAATATTCTTCGTTACAACGCTTCCCGCGCCTATCATTGAATTTTCCCCGATAGTCACACCACCGAGGATAGTTGCATTGGCGCCGAGCGAAGCGCCTTTTTCAATGATGATTTGCTGAAAGGTATCGGGATATTCCTTAGACCGTGGATATTTATCATTGGTAAATGTGACATTGGGCCCGATGAATACATTGTCGCCCACCCGCAAACCATCCCACAGGTACACGCCGCATTTTACCGTAACATTATCGCCTACGACCACATCGTTTTCGATGAATGTATGACTATTGATATTACAATTATTGCCGATCGTGGCATTTGCCAGTATAACCGCGAACTGCCAGATCTTCGTATCGGTTCCGATCTGTTTGCTTTGCACATCGGCCAGAGGATGGATGAAATAGGGGGCTTCCGGCATAAGTGTTTATTAGTAGTTAGATGAATGTTGTGCTAAGATAATAAAGCCTGTGGTAAGTTGATAGGGTGATAAGTTGATAGGTTTCGTGACAGGCGGAGAGCCTGTTTTCACTGATTGCTCTTCGATTATTATGATCTACTTACGACATTCTTCGAATGAAAAATACGGGGACGTATCCCCGGAATAACGTAACTTAATAGACTAAAGCTCTTTTTATGGTACAGCATATCATTTCCCGACTAGCTATCTGGCTATTGGCAATTGTGATGATTATTTTCGGTATTCAACACTTCAGGCACCCGGAAAATATGTTAGTATACGTTCCCAACTTCCTTCCGGGAGGCCGTGATTTCTGGGTCTATCTCGTTGG
>DATHKS010000148.1:0-2472 GCA_035488975.1 Chitinophagaceae bacterium
ACTCACGATTCAGGATGATTGTATTCAATTGGGAAGTCCCTGCTGCAGGCTACTTGAGCATTGAATATTGCGTATTGAATATTGAATATTTCAACTACGCCACTCTACAATATACCTGCTAACTCAAGACTCTTCTTCTTCAGCTTCCGTATCTCCACATCTTCAATCACCGGCTCTGCCGTAAGAATGAGTGAAGTATTATTTTCCTTCCACCAGGTCTGGTCTTTTAGTTCGGAAAAAGAAATGACACCGACAAGATATTTTCTTTCCTCCTGTGCATGCCATTCTTCCAGCCATTCGAAGCGTTCGCGTGGGATTAAGCGGAGATCGTCGAAGCTCACATACACGCGGAGGAAAACATCGGTGCTTAGTTCGTGCGGAACATGATGGTATAATTTCTTGTATTCGTATTTGTATTGATAACGGAGCGCGGAGATATCGCTCAATACGGCAGAAGCAGTAGGGAAACTTCCCGCTCCCTTGCCATAGAAGAATTGCTTATCGGCAAACCCGCTTTCTATCACCACTCCATTGTATTCGTTCTTCACAAAGGCAAGCGGGTCCTCCTGCTTGATGAATTGAGGGAGAACGAAGGCAGCTACTTTTCCATTCTGCAATTTCTTGGCCTGGGCTACGAGTTTGATCTGCTGGTTCTTTTCCCTGGCCACCGTTGCATCGCCGGCCTTGATATCCTGTATGCCGTTGAACAGGATATTGGACGGAGAAACCGTGATGCCATAGGCATGCGTTAACAGGAAGGTCCATTTATTCACGGCATCATAGCCCTCGATATCCAATTTAGGATTGCTTTCCGCAAAGCCCAGCTGCTGTGCCTGGATCAATGCCTGTTTGAAGTCGAGCCCTTCCTCGAACATCTTCGTCAGGATATAATTGGTGGAACCGTTTACGATGGCCTTGATGGAATGCAGGAGATCGTTGTCGTAGTATTCTTCCAGGTTTCGTATCACGGGGATGGAAGCGCAGGCAGCCGCCTCATATAAAAGTGAACGGCCGGTTTGCTGCTGAAGTTCCAGAAGCTCCAGTAAATGTTCGGCTATCATCTTCTTGCTCGCACTCACAACGTCCTTATCATTCTTCAGCGCAGTTGAAACGATCTGGAAGGCCGCATCTGCATCATCGATCACTTCCACGATAACATTTATTTCAGGATCATTCAGTAGCACATCCTTGTCGGTTGTAAAGAGGGAGGCGGGTGCATTCCGTTTCTTCTCCGGGTTACGGATACAAACCATTTTCAGTTTTGCATTGAGCGAGGGTGTCTGCTGAAGCACCTTGTAGAGGCCTTCTCCTACGACGCCGAAGCCAAATAACCCGATCGTCAATTGCTTATGTGTTTCCATATTATTTTTTATGTGATCCCTGAATGGTGAATAACAACATTCAGCCGGAACTGTTCGATCCTACCGGGTAGCTATTTTTAAATTATTGGTGTAGCGGTCATGCACAAATTTTTTCAATGCCGTTTCGATCTTCTCGTATTCCAGCAGGAATCCATCGTGGCCGAAATCGCTTTGAATGCTGAGCAACTCGGCGCCGGGGATGGTCTGGCGGAGATATTCCTGTTCGCCGATAGGGTAGAGCACATCCGACGTGATCCCAATGACGAGCGTCTTTGCGGTGATACGCTTCAATGCGTTCTCCACCCCGCCGCGATCGCGGCCAACATCATGGCTATCCATGCTCTGGCTGAGCCTGTAGTAGCAAAGTGCATGAAAGCGGTTGACGAGTTTTAATCCCTGGTAACGCTGGTAGTTGTCGGCGGCATAGATCACATCGCCCGACAACGGCACGAAGGCCTTGTCCCGCGGCTGGGTAATATCATAGCCGTTGTACTGCCGGTATGACAATAACGCTATGGACCGCGCGGCGGCGAGTCCCTTCTGGCCTGCATCGGTTTTCCGGTCGAGCCAGGTGCTATCCGCTTCGATCGCCATCCTTTGCGAGGCATTGAATGCAATGGCCCAGGGCGATAAGGCGGCATTGGTAGCAATGGGTACGATGTATTCGAACAACGACGGTTCTTCGATGGCCCATTCGAGCAATTGCATTCCGCCCGTGCTTCCTCCTAATGCAAGGAAGATCTTCTTCACGCCCAGGTGTGAACGAAGATGCTGGTAAGTGCGGATCATATCACGGATCGTGAATACAGGAAAGTCGTTATAATAAGGCTTATTCTTCAGCGGATTGATACTTACGGGAGAGATGCTGCCATAGGGGCTGCCCGGTTTGTTCACGCATATGATGAAATATTTGGCGGAATCGAAATACTTCCCCTCGCCGACAAGTCCCGGCCACCATTCCAGCGGATTGCTGTTAGCCGTCAGGGCATGAAAGATCCAGATGACATTATCCTTTGCCGCATTCAATTTCCCATGCGTTGTATAGGCCAGGTGAAAGCCTGGCAGTGTGGCTCCGGAATCGAGTGTAAACGGTTGGTCGTTGGTATAGGTC
>DATHKS010000149.1:0-2234 GCA_035488975.1 Chitinophagaceae bacterium
GTGACCCTGTCGAGATGAGCAAACCCGCTGGGAACACCCGTTACATCCTCGTTCTTGTGCCGCAGGTCTTCGATCCGCTGAATGGTCTTCACGAGGATCGAGTCTATCGTTTCAAAATTCTTCTTCAGGTGATTATTGGTGATCTCGAACAATTTGCTTTCGGCATCGTCCAGCAGATCGAATACGTCCGTGGAATCCTCATACGCATCCCCGATGATCTCGCCGCTGATGCGGATCAATTCACGCTGGATGAACTTTTGAAGGATGATCCTGGAGTGCGCGCCGATATTGGCTGCAGAGACTACCGAGTTGGTCAGCTTCGTGACATAATAGGCACCGCCGATCATTTCGAGCTCTTCCTTGAAACGAAGTTCCTCTGCAACGGTGAGTATATCGATGGGTTGACTCTTGTTCGCCAGGCTTTGCATGGACCGGAAGATCTTCTGGTGCGCTTCCACATAAAAACATTCCGGCTTCAGGATCTCGATCACGGTATCGAAGGCCGTTTTCTCTAACATGATAGCCCCGAGCACAGCCTCTTCCAGGTCTTTTGCCTGCGGCGGAATTTTTCCATATACCATTGTACCGAGGTCAATCGAAGATCTTCTTTTTTGCTTCCGGTCTTTGTTAATGTTCGTCAGGTCCATCGTTCAGTTATAGAGATAAAAATTTACCATCACTCCCGACACAAGTGTCGGGATGACTAGGGTCAAAAGCCAGCCTTGCTTTAAGAAAAAGTTACCTTATTGTTATCGCAATGTTCCCGTCGTCAGTTGGCGAAAATAGAATTCAAATATCAATCACCTGCCCTTTTGAAAAAATTTTTCTTTCTGCACTTCTTTTCACCAGCTAAAAAAGGGTTATCCACATACGACATAAAAAATATCGCCCCAGCCATTTTCAATTTACTTAAAAACAAACTCCCGTGCACTAAAAAAATCGGCACAACGGTGGACATCTTTATTGCCTTTTCCTGTCATTTTCGACGAATAGGCACAATAATGGAAATGGATCGGGTGTTACTATCCTAGCTCTTTGGCGTTTACAGACAGTTGCCTGTATCACCTTTATAGTCATCTTTAAAAATACATTGATATGGAGACTACTAGACATGGCAGCCACCCAAGACCTGTACTTACACAGGCAAAGAATAATACCACCTTATGGATCGGCCATCTGAAGACCGATCCGAATGATCATTTTGGAGGACAGACCTTCATTTGCCCGGATGATGGAAACCTGGACAATATCCAGTTGTTTGCATCTGCGGTTCCCTGTCCCGGAGACATGCGACTATCCCTTCACGCGTTTGATACCGCTACAAAGACCTGGGGTGAGAACCTCGGCGAGGCAACACAATCCGTGGATAGAGACGATGACCATCAATGGATCCGCTTCGAGCTACCGCCCATCAAGTTGAAACGATCGGTGAGCTATGGATTCCGGCTTGATACCCTGAATGCACTCGTTGGTCTCGGCGAAGCCGCATGCGATAACCGCGACCCATTTACTTTCGGTCATGAATGGACAGCCGACTCGCAGGATAAGAAAGGACATTATCTATCCTATTTCAGTTTGGCGTTTAAAGTTGAAATGCGTGCTTGATTTTTCGAGGTCTAAGTAGACTGAAAAAGGAATAAGGGATTTGGAATAAGGAATTAGGCTTTAGCAGAATCACTCTACCCGCATTTGAAACGATCGGAAAAGTAAGAGCACTTCTCATAAGGCCCAATTCCCTATTCCAAATTCCCAATTCCTTATTCCCTATCCCTCCTTCCGCCCACTCCCTCACCACGCTCTTTCCTTATCTTCGCAGCTAATTAAGACGCAAGCGAACTCATGACGATATCTTATAAATGGCTGAGCGAATACCTTCCCGTGGCAGTAGAGCCGGACAGGTTGAGCAGGATACTTACTTCAATTGGACTGGAAGTTGAAAGCATGCATCACTACGAAGAAGCGAAAGGCGGACTCAAAGGCCTTATCATCGGGGAAGTGCTGACGACGGAAAAGCATCCCAATGCCGATAAACTTACACTCACCACGGTCGATACCGGGAACGGGCAGCCTCTCCAGATCGTTTGTGGCGCACCAAATGTAGCAGCGGGGCAAAAAGTAATTGTCGCTCCGGCCGGCGCTACTATTTACCCAACATCCGGAGAGCCGCTCACCATGAAAGTGGCAAAGATCCGCGGTGTTGAGAGTCATGGAATGATCTGCGCCGAGGACGAGAT
>DATHKS010000150.1:0-5779 GCA_035488975.1 Chitinophagaceae bacterium
TAAAATCATCCCGCCGATGGCTTGTTGAAACCCTGAGTTCTTCGGTGCTTATCAATGAAGGCCAATTACAATTCAAATTAAAAGCTCTCCCTTTAGCGGCTCAGTTTTCAAGGATCAGCGCGGTGATTGCGGGGGACTTCGACAGCGACGGCACCGGTGACCTGCTGCTGGCTGGAAACTTCTTTCCCTACACGGTCAGAATTGGAAGAGCAGATGCCGGATTGGGATTGCTGATGAAAGGTCAGGACAAGGACATGCATGCAATTACTGCCGCAGAATCGGGCTTTTATGCCGACGGCGATGTTAGGAAGATGGTCATGCTAAAAACGAAGACCGGCCGGGTCGTTTTGATCGCCAGGAACAACGACCAGCTGAAAATGTTCAGGGTAAACCAATGAACTGCAAATGTACGATAGCGTTAGTGGCAATGATGACTTCGGTTTCGGTGATGAAGGCGCAAACCAAAGATCAGAAGTTTACCCAATTGCTTCACCGTGCTCAGGGGGCGTTGACTGGCGTAATTGTACATGATGTATTTTCTCCCCCCGTCGCCAGCAGGATTTATGTCTACCCTCATCTGGCCTGCTATGTAGTACTAGTTAGACAGTCTGCCCGCGCCCACAGGCTGGATGATACCCTAAAAGACTTTCCGAAAATACCCGCTGCACCGGCAGGAAAGATCTCCTATCCGCTTGCCGCGCTCTATGCATTTCTGTATACGGGCCAGCATTTTATTTTCTCAGAAAAGATTTTCGCCGATTCAGGTGTTGTGCTTATTTCCCGAGCCAAAGCCCTGGTGGGGGATCCAAAGGTTGAAGCCCGTTCCCTGGCCTATGGCAAAATGGTCGGAGATTCGATCCTCTCCTGGTCACAACGCGACCAATATGCCAGCACCAGAAGTCTTCGACGTTTTACTCACAGCAGGGAAGAAGGCAAGTGGCTGCCCACGCCTCCGGCCTATTTCCAGGCAGTTGAGCCCAACTGGGCCAGGCTCAGACCAATGGTAATTGATTCCGTGGGCCAATTTCGACCGCCCGCCCCCTTGTTGTACAGCACGGACACGGCCAGCCTGTTCCATCGCCAGGCCAGAGAAGTGTATGCGATCAGCCAATCCCTGACTCCCGAGCAGAGGCAGAGCGCGCTTTTCTGGGACTGCAACCCCTTTTATGTCAATGTAAGCGGGCACCTGATTTTTGCCTCCAAAAAACTGAGTCCGGGTGGGCACTGGATGTCCATTGCGGGCATAGCATCCAGGCAAATAGGGTTGGACAACTTAGGCAGTTCGATCGCCTACCTGTACACGGCTATCGCGATTTATGACGGGTTTCTGTGTTGTTGGGCCGAAAAATACCGCAGCAACTACATCCGGCCCGAAACCTACATTAATGCCCGGATCGACGAATCCTGGCGCCCTTTGCTTCAGACTCCGCCTTTCCCGGAGTACACCAGCGGCCACAGCGTAATCTCCGGGGCAGCTGCAACCGTGCTTACTGCATTGTTTGGAGATAATTTTCGATACACAGATGTTACGGAAGAGCCTTACGGGCTACCCGGACGGAATTTTAACTCTTTTTATGAGGCGGCTGAGCAAGCAGCGATTTCAAGGCTCTATGGCGGGATTCACTTTCATGAGGCCGTTTCCGCCGGGCTGGCCACCGGTAAAAGCATTGGAGCAGGTGTGGCGCGAAAATTGGACATCTCCCCATTCTGACCCTTGTCTTTGTTGTTTGTTTGTGTTTATTCCTTACCTTTGCCGTCCAAATTTCACACTGAAAATCGCCGACCGTAAGTTATCAACGACCGTATTCACATAGCTTACTAATTGTATTACAGAGAATTGACCAGGATTCTCATGTAATATTTTTGTCTATATACGATTTTGGAGTTAGTATAAATTAAACCGAGTTTAAAAGATATGTCTTCAACAAAATTGCAAACTAGGGTAAACTTCGGAAAAACAAAGAATCTTTCAGACGCGCCTGACCTCTTAGAGGTTCAGATCCAGTCGTTTAAAGAATTTTTCCAGCTTGAGACCACACCGGACAAACGTAATATTGAAGGATTATTCAAGGTATTCAAAGAGAATTTTCCAATCACCGATACCAGGAATATTTTCATGCTTGAGTTCCTGGACTATTTTATTGATCCGCCCCGTTATACTATTGAAGAATGTATGGAGCGTGGGCTTACCTATGCGGTTCCATTGAAAGCCAAGCTGAGACTGAGTTGTAACGATGAAGAGCACGTGGATTTCCAGACGATCGTTCAGGATGTATTCCTTGGCAACATACCTTACATGACTCCTCGCGGCACCTTCGTGATCAACGGCGCGGAACGCGTAGTAGTATCACAGCTGCACCGTTCTCCAGGAGTGTTCTTCGGTCAGTCTATTCACCCGAATGGCACCAAGATATATTCCGCCCGTGTGATCCCTTTCAAGGGTGCGTGGATGGAATTCGCCACCGACATCAACAACGTCATGTACGCGTACATCGACCGGAAGAAGAAATTCCCGGTGACCACACTGCTGAGGTCCATTGGTTTTGAAACAGACAAGGACATTCTTGAACTCTTCGGCATGGCCGACGAAGTGAAGTCTGAAAAGAAAGCCCTCCAGAAATACCTTGGCAAAAGACTTGCTGCCCGCGTTCTCAGAACATGGGTTGAAGACTTTGTAGATGAGGACACCGGTGAAGTGGTTTCCATTGAACGTAACGAAATCGTTTTGGAACGTGATACAGTACTCGATGAAGAAGCTATCGAGATGATCGCAGAGATGGACGTGAAAAGCGTGTTCATCCAGAAAGAAGATGTGGGTGGAGATTATGCCATCATTTACAATACCCTCAATAAGGATACTTCGAATTCGGAACTGGAAGCCGTTCAGCACATCTATCGTCAGCTGCGAGGTGCCGACGCTCCGGACAATGAAACAGCCAGGGGCATCATCGACAAGTTGTTCTTCAGCGACAAGAGATATGATCTCGGTGAAGTTGGTCGCTATAAGATCAACCGTAAGCTGAACCTCAACTATCCGATCGAACAGAAAACATTAACGAAGGAAGATATCATAGAGATCATTAAGTATCTCGTGCGCCTGACTAATGGAAAGGCTGAAATTGACGACATCGATCACCTGAGCAATCGTCGTGTGCGTACCGTGGGCGAACAGCTCTATGCCCAGTTCGGCGTAGGTCTGGCCCGTATGGCCAGGACCATACGTGAAAGGATGAATGTTCGCGACAATGAAGTGTTCACACCCGTTGACCTGATCAATGCGAGAACATTATCATCTGTCATCAACTCATTCTTTGGTACCTCACAGTTGTCACAGTTCCTCGATCAGACCAACCCCCTGAGTGAGATCACGCACAAGCGTCGTATCTCCGCGCTCGGACCCGGTGGCTTGAGCAGGGAACGCGCTGGCTTCGAAGTACGTGACGTTCACTACTCACACTATGGTCGTCTGTGTACCATTGAAACACCGGAGGGTCCGAATATCGGGCTGATCTCCACTCTTTGCGTACACGCCAAGATCAATGAAATGGGTTTCATCGAAACGCCGTATCACAGGGTGAGCGAAGGAAAGGTAGAATTGAAGAAACTCACCTTCCTGAGCGCAGAGGAAGAAGACGTGGCCAAGATCGCCCAGGCGAGTGCGCCATTGAATGATAAAGGAGAATTCGCGGAAGACAAGGTCGCCTCAAGGCAGACCGGCGACTTCCCCATCCTGGAGAAAAATGAAGTCGAGTTCATGGACGTAGCTCCCAACCAAATCGTTGGGCTCAGCGCCTCCCTGATTCCCTTCCTTGAACACGATGATGCCAACCGTGCCCTGATGGGATCGAACATGCAACGTCAGGCTGTGCCGCTCATCCGTCCTGAACAACCGATCGTTGGAACGGGGCTGGAAGCCAAGGCGGCCCGTGATGCGCGTGTACAGATCCTATCCGATGGAGAAGGCGTAGTGGAATATGTTGACGGCAAGGAAATTCATGTCCGTTACGACAGAACAGAAGCCGAAAGACTCGTAAGCTTTGAAGATGATCTTCAGATATACAACCTAACCAAGTTCATTAAGACCAACCAGGAGACCTGTATCAACCATAGCCCTGCCGTCAAAAAGGGTCAGCGTGTGAAAAGAGGCGACTTCCTCACAGAAGGTTATGCCGTTCAACGTGGCGAAGTTGCTCTTGGAAGAAACCTGCAGGTGGCATTCATGCCATGGAAAGGGTACAACTTCGAAGATGCGATCGTGATCAATGAAAAAGTAGTGAGAGAGGACTTGTTTACTTCGGTGCATATTTCCGAATATGAGCTGGAAGTAAGAGATACCAAACTCGGAGAAGAAGAACTGACTCCGGATATTCCAAACGTTTCTGAAGAAGCCACCAAGGATCTCGACGAAAACGGCATCATCCGTCTCGGTGCGGCGATCAAGGAAGGAGACATCCTCATCGGTAAGATCACACCAAAAGGTGAAAGTGATCCCACTCCGGAAGAGAAACTGCTTCGCGCCATCTTCGGCGACAAGGCCGGCGATGCGAAAGATGCTTCACTGAAAGCTCCCAATGGAGTAGAAGGTGTGGTGATCGGCAAGAAACTATTCCAGAGAGCCAAGAAAGACAAGAACGCAAAGATTCGTGAGAAGGCATCGCTGGAGAAACTGGAAAAGATCCACGAAAGAAATGTTGAGGACCTGAAGGAACTGCTGCTGAACAAACTGCAGACGCTGCTGAAGGACAAACCTTCTACCGGTGTCACCAATAATTTTGGTGAAATGCAGATTGGCAAAGGAGCAAGGTTTAACGCCAAGAACCTTTCCACCATCGACTATCAGAATGTGAATCCTCTGGGCTGGACCGGAGATGAGAAGATCGACAACCAGATCAATACACTCCTGCACAATTTCAACATTAAGTACAACGAAGAACTGGGACGTTATAAAAGAGAAAAGTTCAACATATCCATAGGTGATGAATTACCTGCCGGTGTTTTGAAACTTGCAAAAGTGTACATCGCAGTTAAGCGTAAGCTGAAAGTGGGAGATAAGATGGCGGGACGGCATGGTAATAAAGGTATCGTGGCGAAGATCGTGCGTGCAGAAGATATGCCATTCCTTGCTGACGGAACACCTGTGGACATCGTGCTCAACCCGCTTGGTGTACCGAGCCGTATGAACCTGGGACAGATCTATGAAACCGTTCTTGGTTGGGCAGGTCTGAAACTGGGACTGAAGTTCGCCACTCCGATCTTTGATGGTGCTACCGTTGAAGAGATCGCTGAAAACATTGCCAAGGCAAATCTTCCGCTCTTCGGACATACCTACCTGTATGACGGAGAAACCGGAGAGAAGTTCCACCAGAAGGCAACCGTTGGTGTGATCTATATGATCAAGCTTCACCACATGGTTGACGACAAGATGCACGCAAGAAGTATCGGACCATACAGTCTGATCACGCAGCAGCCTCTTGGTGGTAAGGCCCAGTTCGGCGGACAGCGTTTTGGAGAAATGGAAGTCTGGGCACTGGAAGCATATGGTGCATCAAACATCCTGCAGGAATTGCTCACTCTTAAATCAGATGATATCATCGGCCGCGCCAAAACTTACGAAGCTATCGTGAAAGGTGATAATATTCCAAGGGCCGGTATCCCCGAATCATTCAATGTACTCGTACATGAGTTGAGAGGACTGGGATTGGATTTGAAATTCGAATAGTAGAAAATTAAAAATCAAAAATTCTATATTGTATTTTTAAAAATCTGAATCGAGACTCTG
>DATHKS010000151.1:0-3679 GCA_035488975.1 Chitinophagaceae bacterium
CGATAGGGCCTCAACACGAGAATGAGAATGCCACTCACGAAATTCTGAAGCGTGCCGGCCTGGCATTGTCCGGCACGCTTCAGAATTTCGTGAGTGGCATTCTCATTCTCGTGTTGAGGCCCTATCGTGTTGGTGACGCCATCGGCACGCAGGGCCAGGAAGGCATCGTTACTTCCATTCAACTATTCTATACTACAGTGCTCACCTACGACAACAAGACGATCACTATTCCCAATGGACAACTTTCCAATAATGTCGTGGTCAATCTCAGCAAGGAAGGAAAACGCCGCATCGATATAGAATTGAAGTTTAGTTACGGTATCGACTTCGATAAGGTGAAAGCCATCCTTCTCTCATTGGTAAATGGCAACGGCCTCCTTCCGGACCCGGCGGTCAGGGTCGGCGTGTCCGGCCTGGAATCGGATAAATATGTGGTGGAATTGAATGTGTGGACATCGGCACATGGCTTTACCGATACGAAACTTCAATTGCAGGAAAATATACTCAGGGAATTGAAGAATGCGGGTATAAAACTGCCCGGAACCTGAGCCTATTTATGGTACAATAGTTGGATTTTGTATCCAAACGGCGGTTATGAAAATACAAACGAGTTTATTCCTGGTATTCTTCACCATGCTCGTGCTTAGTAGTTGCGGTGCTATCGAGACTGTATTCAAAGCAGGCATGTGGTGGGCCTTCTTCCTTGTTGGTTTAGTGGTGATCCTGATCATCTGGATCCTGGCAAAAACAAAGAAGTGATAGAAAACCCGTAGAGCAATACGGGGGAAAATAGTTGGCGTTACACCCGGGGCGAAGATTCCCCACGTAGCATCGCCCTCATCTTCATCGACTGAAAATTTATTCACTGACTTCTAAATAATTTTTTTCACGTCCTCTTAACTCTATAATATGAGCACCCCGAAAAAGCCAAAGACAAAGACCGATCTCGCAGACTCTGCGGATGATAAAAAACATTTACAACCCGACTCGGGTACGCTTGACCTCCCCGAAGTAAAAGACATTCCGGGCCAGAAGAAGATAAGACCACTTCTTAAAGGAGAGCTCGGTGATATTACCGCCTCCTCCGATGATGAAGAAGGAAAAAATATTCTCGATGACGACGACGATCTCGACACGGAATTGAATTCGAATGTGACGAAAGACGAAAGGGAGCTTTTGAAGAAGAGCGCGGAGTCCCTCGGAACTGAAGACGATCTTTCCCTGGAAAATGCAGCGCTGGACGATACCGACGAAGACGGCACACCGCTGAATGAAAACGACGACAAGAGCGGAAAGGATCTCGATGTACCGGAAGATGACGACGATACGACGGACGATGACGAAGAGAACGACTCCTATAGTCTCAGTGACGACAAGGAGGACGACACCAATACCCGGCAGTAAACGCTGCCTACATGAGTATTCTTTTTTACCTTAGCAGGCCGAACATTATCGGCCTGTTTTCGTTAT
Organism: Chitinophagaceae bacterium; assembly: GCA_035488975.1. Taxonomy (GTDB): domain Bacteria; phylum Bacteroidota; class Bacteroidia; order Chitinophagales; family Chitinophagaceae; genus DATHKS01. The sequence continues at coordinate 1,471 of DATHKS010000151.1, forward strand.
TTAAAATTCTAAAATACTTTTTATGGCCAATGTCAACGCTTATGCCGCCCCCAAGGCCGCCGCTCAGCTGAGCCCATTCACCATCGACCGCCGCGATACCGGTGCTCATGATGTCAAGATCGATATACTTTATTGTGGAGTCTGCCATTCCGATATTCACCAGGTAAGGGACGAATGGGGTGGCTCCATCTTCCCCATGGTACCGGGTCACGAGATAGTTGGCCGGGTAACAAAAGTCGGGAACGCCGTTAAGAAATATAAGGAAGGCGATCTCGTCGGCGTCGGCTGCTTCGTCGATTCATGCAGAACATGTGCGAATTGTAAAGCTGGCGAGGAACAATATTGCGATGTGAGCATGGTCCCCACGTACAACGGGTATGAGAAAGACGGACGCACGCCCACCTACGGCGGTTATTCTACTCAGATAGTAGTGGACGAGAATTATGTTCTCTCCGTTTCCGAAAAACTTTCATGGGAAGGTGTGGCGCCCCTGCTCTGTGCCGGCATCACCACCTATTCCCCCCTCCGTCACTGGAAAGTAGGAAAGGGACAAAAGGTAGCCATCGTCGGTCTCGGCGGCCTTGGCCATATGGGTGTTAAGTTCGCCGTTTCCTTTGGAGCAGAAGTAACGGTCCTGAGCACCTCGGCATCGAAAGAAAAAGATGCGCTTGCATTAGGCGCCCATCATTTTGCAGTAACAAAGGATGCGGGACAGATGGCTAAACTGAAGAATCAGTTCGACTTCATTCTCGATACCGTTTCCGCGCCGCATGAATACCACGATTATCTACAGCTATTGAATCTCAATGGCACTCTCGTTGTGGTGGGTGTGCCCACGCAGCCATCTGTTGTAGCGGCCTTCGATCTCATTGGCAGGAGGCGCTCGATCGCGGGATCGCTGATAGGCGGAATCAGGGAGACACAGGAGATGCTGATCTACTGCGCCGAACACAATATCACCTCTGACGTAGAGGTAATTCAGATCGAAGAGATCAATACGGCTTATGAGAGAATGCTTAAGTCGGATGTGAGGTATCGCTTCGTGATCGATATTGCTTCGTTGAAGAAATAGGCGAATTCAGGAACCACAAAGTCACTAAGGAACACAAAGGGCACAAAGAAATACACGAGTGTCGCATAGCACGCACACTTGGCACATTATCAAATTACCAAATTGGCTAATTGTATTTCTTTGTGCCCTTTGTGTTCCTTAGTGACTTTGTGGTTCCTGTATTTCAATCGCATAAAGGCAGTACGAACGAGAATCGGCTGCCTTTATCTTTTTCACTATCGATGCGGAGATGCGTTCCATTCTTCACAAGGAATTCCTTGCAAAGCATAAGGCCGAGCCCCGTTCCCTGTTCCTGTACCGTACCATTGGTCGTATAGAAATCGTTGCCCATGATGTTGTTCATCTCCGAGGAACTTATCCCCTTTCCGAAGTCCTGCACGAATATCTCCATTCCGGAATGAACCTGGAGAACGCCAATGAATATTTTACTATTCGGCTGCGAGAACTTGATGGCATTGGAAACAAGATTTCTCACTACGAGGCTGATCATGTCCCTGTCTGCGGAGACGATGACATCCTCCGGGATCTCATTCACGATCTCCATTCCCTTTGCGGCAGATTGCAGGTGCAATCCCTGCAACACATCCGTCGCCAGGTCCCTGGTATCGATGGCCTGGGGTACCACGGTGTGAGCATGCATCTGGCTCTTGGACCATTGCAGGAGATTTTCCATCAGGCTCACCGTATAGTTCAGGTCCTTGTGCACTTCCGGAACGAGCTCCTTGATCTCGCGGGCGGGCATGCGCTGCGACTGGATATTATCGAAGATATTCCGCAAGGCATACATCGGCGCCTTCAGGTCATGTGAGATCACGGAAAACAATTTATTCTTCAGCGAATTCAATTGGTCGAGGTCCTCCGCCTGTTGTTTCAGCTGGCTCGATTGCTTGCGCATGGCGATATTCTTCTGCTGGAGCGCGGTGTTGTAATTTTTATTTTCCGTTTTGATAAGGTAAAGACCGTAGAAGATGTAGACAATGGTGAGTGCCTGGTTGATCAGGTACACGGTAAAATTTATCTTCTCGAGCTGGTAGGGATAACTCTTCCAGATGACCGACAATATGAAATAGCTGATCATCGAAAAACTGATCGAAAACACCATGTAGCCGGTATCCTTGATGAAAAATACGGAAAGGA
>DATHKS010000152.1:0-4289 GCA_035488975.1 Chitinophagaceae bacterium
TTTCTATCTTCAAGAACTCAAAAATGGGACGCATTTCCTACTATGGCTCGGAAGGCAAGGAGATCACAAAAAAGGAGCCCGGCGACGTAATGACGGTCGAGTTTGAACTCGACGGACAATATTTCCTGGGACTCAATGGCGGACCCATATTCAAGTTCACCGAAGCCACTTCCTTCATCGTAAACACTGAAGACCAGGAAGAAACCGATCACTACTGGAATAAACTAAAGGAAGGTGGCGACCCGAAGGCACAACAGTGCGGATGGCTAAAAGACAAATACGGCCTCTCCTGGCAGATAGTGCCGACTATTCTCCCAAAACTAATGGCAGATCCCGATAAGAAAAAGACAGGAAGGGTGATGAAAGCAATGTTGCAGATGAAGAGGATTGATATCAAGGGGCTGGAAGATGCCGCTAAAGGCGAGAAAGAAAGTCAAAATTCAAAAGTAAAAAATAGACGCTAACCGAATAGAGGGTTAACCACCGGTAGCGGAGTATATTTTTACTTTTGACTTTTCATTTTCTGAAGGAAGGAATATGGGAATCCGAATGGGCATAGAAGAATGGAGAATAAATAGCGAGGGGAGGGATGAATTACAACTGAACCGCTAAAAAGCGCCATTCGTTAAACCAAACCACCCTTTCACACACTCTTGGTGTAAAAGATGGAAGAGGCTCCGTTACTTTACATCGTGATAGTCAAAAAGCAGTAATCATTAACCTTACCTATCCTACTTTTTACATTAACAGTATCATAACAGACACGATTTCGGACGGAGCCCCGCAGAGATGCGGGGTCTTTTTTTATGCATTCATACGAAGAGTAGGATAGCGTCTTGAGAGATACACGTGAAGGAGAAATATTCGAAACAATCTTCATTGAATTCTGCGGAAATAATGATTTATTGAGCAAAAAATTCCCCATATTTCCTCTATTTCTTGAAAAAAAGAATAGTAAAAAAGTTATAAACATTTTCGGGCTATGGCAACATAATTGTTTAGTAGCATGAGAAAGGGAGAAACGCCAAGCATGGATCTTATCCTGTTGAATTTTTCCGTTAACCATTTTTATATCATTTAAAATGTAGAATTATGAAAAAGCTTTTATTGGGCGCTACATTGGCTATGTCAGTTATAGCCTTTGCAACCTCAACAGATCATCAGACAAGCACAGCGAGCCTGGATAAAACATACCAGGATACAACGCCAAAGAAAAAGAAGGACACAATGAAGACTCCTACGCCCGATAGTCCTCCTTCTATTCTTCCGACACTGATGAACAAACAATAAGAATCGCGCCTGGAACAACAATAGAAACGCTGCGTCATTTTCTGGCGCAGCGTTTCTATTTGTACTGGCAAGTTATTGATCTAACCACGATGGGCACAAAGAATGCACAATGAACACAAGGGATTCTCATAGCACGCTTCATTGGCATATTGGCTAATTATCAAATTACCAAATTGTTCTCCATGGCCTTTCTCGAAAACCACCTGCTCATAAAGAAATCACTCCTGCCCGGCGCCGGCAAGGGACTCTTCACCAAGAAATTCATCCCGAAGGGATCCCTCATCACAGAATATAAAGGAAAGATAACGACCTGGAAAGAGGTGAGGCATGACAATGGCACGAACGGCTATATCTATTATGTGAAACGCAACCATGTGATCGACGCCGCTCCCTATAAGAAGGGCTTCGCACGCTATGCCAACGATGCCCGTGGGATGATACGTGTGAAGGGACTGACCAATAATGCCGCCTATATCGAACAAGGCCTCATGGTCATCATACAGTCCACCAGGGATATTCCCGCCGGCGGCGAGATATTCGTTGGATATGGGAAAGAATACTGGGATACGATGCGGGAAAATAAGAGGCTGGCAGGAAATGTTTAAACAATTTTATCTTTTGCCTGTAAGAACGGGAAGGCGGTAAGAAATGCATTCACATTTATCGTTCTGCTGCAGCATGTCCCGGTAGGGACATTTGGTTTGTAGCCCGCGCCCAGGTATAGGTCGCTGCGTTCCGTAGGAACGCCTCACGACTGATAGTCTTTTCAAGCGTTCCGCTGGAACGCATGCCCTTGATCTGAACGTTTCCTACAAACCAATTGTCCGTCCGGGACAAGACCCAAATCATCCAATCATTCATAAAATATTCGTCTTCCATGATCGTGAACCTTTCTCGTTTTATTTTTTGCCGGTAAGAACGGCAAGTCGATAAAATGCACGTAGACGAGGTCGGGGACGAATCTTCGAATGAAGACTAATTCCTAATTACTTATTCCCTATCCCATATTCCTCACCACCGCTTCTCTACTTGGGCATACTATCGGTCAGCTTGCCCGGCATGCGTTCATACGAACTGGTATCCTTAACCGTTTCATCACCATAACCCGGAGGGTTATTCGTCGGCGTAACGAGCGAATCACCGGTCGTGGGCTTACCGGTCTTGCCCGTATCATTGTTGCAGGCGCCGAGCAGAATGATGGCAAGCGCCGGAAGGATGACTGATTTCATAGTTGTTTCTTAATAGAGCGGCAAAAACATTGCCAGCTGACAGGAGAATAAGAACACTGTTTCTATGATTGACTTCCCGGCCCGTTTGAATGCTCATTGCTCATTGCTTACGCAGCGAGTCGCTCACCCGGTTGTAAGAGCCTGTGTCCACATGTTGCGCCGTGTCATTCGGATTGACGGTACGCGTGTCGGTTGCATTGGCCGGAACGGAAACACCAGGCTCGGCAGGCGTATCCTTTTTCTCATTATTGCAGGCGGCCAGCACGAGTAATATCACGAATATCTTTTTCATACGCATTTTTTTAGACTGCTATATCTGCCATTCCAGTTCAATTATATTGCCAATTCACATAATCGAACATGTAAACCCTTCCCTTGTTATCTTTATGCACCCGTCAACGACAGGTACATGAAATACAAATCCTTTCTTTTTGATCTCAATGGCACCATGATCGACGATATGCACTATCATATCGGGTCGTGGCATGCTATTCTTCGCAGACTCGGAGCGAATATTTCGCTCGAGCGCACCAAGCAGGAATGCTATGGCAAAAATGGGGAACTCCTCGAAAGGATCTTCCCCGGCCGGTTTTCCGATGAGGAGAAGTTCAGGATCGGGATGGAAAAGGAGAAGAAATACCAGCAGGATTTTGCGCCCCATCTCCGGCTGATCGATGGCCTGGAGGATGTCTTGCAGGGATATCATGCGCTCGGCATAAAGATGGCGATCGGCTCCGCCGCAATTCTGTACAACGTGGATTTCGTACTCGATGGCACCGGCATCCGCCAGTACATCGATGTTATCGTCAGCGCCGATGAAGTGAAAAAGAGCAAGCCCGACCCGGAGACCTTCCTCGCCTGTGCAGAGAGATCGAAAATCTCCCCTTCGGATTGTCTCGTCTTCGAAGATGCTCCCAAGGGGGTCGAGTGCGCACATAACGCAGGCATGGACTGCGTGGTGATCACGACCATGCACCAACCAGATGAGTTTGCCGCCTACCCCAATATCATTGGATTCATCAGGGATTACAAGGCATTCAACCTGACAAGCATCAAGACCACGATATGACAAAGTACAGGAAACAAAACCGGCTTCTTGCGGCGGTCGATTGTATCATCTTCGGCTTCGATGGAGAGTCGCTCAGGATATTGCTCATCCGCCGCGGCTTCGAACCTCACCGGGGCAAGTGGAGCCTTATGGGTGGATTCATCCAGCCAGAGGAAAGCGCGGACGAGGCCGCCAACCGGATACTGAAAAGCCTGACAGGACTCGAAGGGGTCTACATGGAGCAACTCCAAACATTCGCCGAGCCGAACCGTGACCCCATCGAGCGGACTATCTCCATTGCCTATTTCGCCCTTATAGATATTCATAAGTATGAAAAACAGCTAAGCGAAGCATATCATCCGGAATGGTTCACACTTTCGAAGATACCGTCCCTCATCTTCGATCACCGGGAAATGGTAAAGCGCGCGAAGGAAAAACTGCAGTACAAGGCCGCCCTTCATCCCCTCCTGTTCGAGCTATTGCCCTCTAAATTCACGCTGCCTCAATTGCAAAATCTCTACGAAGGAGTTTATGCCACCAGGTTCGACAAGCGGAACTTTAGCCGGAAAGTACTTTCAACCAATCTCCTCGTGAAGCAGAAGGATAAGGACAGGGAGGGTTCGAAGAAAGGAGCCTACTATTACAAGCTGAATAGTAAAAATTATAAGGCGGACTTCCAGGCTTTCCTGAATATCATTCCCAACCCGCATCTGCTGTAGAAG
>DATHKS010000153.1:0-2930 GCA_035488975.1 Chitinophagaceae bacterium
CGGCGCTTGCGATTCCTTCATCTTCGCCTGCGGTCATGGCAATGTCCTGGATGTCATCAAAACTTCCTTCGGCTTCCATGCTTTCGGTGGAGTAAGTGGCGGCTTCATCTTCCGTAACGGGAGATTCTGTTGGGGTATTGCTTCCTTCCTTCTGACAGGCGAAGATGAGGACAGCAAGGGATAGCAGGATCGCCGGCAGGGCGACCCGGTTGAACGGGAAAAATTTCATGGCTATACTTTTTAGGGTTTGTGAATTAATTACGCATCTTTGGAACTGTTAAATCCTTTCAAGTTTAACGGTACTTTAAATTTTTTTTATTTCCGTTCCGGAATGAGAGCAATCCTCGGGTATATAAGGAGCTACGCAAAAGAGGTTAATAAGCCGATTCTTATCTTCTGTACATTATTCATGGCGGGGTTCATCTGGATGAACTACCACGAGAAGCTCGAGATCTACCTGACCTCGAAAATGAATCTCCCCTGGGGCGATTTTACCGGACATGTGCTCATTTTTCTTACTGCATTCATCATTCCCCACAGCTTACTCTATATAAGGCGTGCCGCGAAGGGACCTGTAAGCCCAGGTTTCATAGCTTGTCTTCTCCTGGCGCCGATGATCTTCGCATTGAAGATGGCGATGAACACACATCTCGATTTCAACGGTGCAATAGAATGGAAAAGCTATTGGAACGATATTGTGTACTGGCCGCTCCGGATGATCACTCTCTTCGGCATATTGCTCGTCTGCCGGCAGGTATTTCATCGTCACGAGCCACTTTATGGGTTGACCGCTAAAAAGCTCAACTACACGCCATACCTGATCATGCTCCTCATCATGGTTCCATTGATCGCGGCGGCGTCCACGCAGGCCGACTTTCTTTCGGTCTATCCGAAGATGAGGATGATACTACCCTTACCGGAGGACGCGCATCCGGGCTGGTGGTACAAGCTGCTGTTCGAGCTTTCGTATGGCAGCGATTTTTTCTCCATCGAATTATTCTTCCGTGGCTTCGTCGTGATCGGTTTTATCAAATGGGTGGGAAAGGATGCGATACTCCCGATGGCCTGTTTCTATTGTACCATACATTTTGGAAAACCGCTGGGGGAATGTGTCAGCTCCTATTTCGGAGGGCTGTTGCTTGGTATTGTATCGTACCATACGCGATCCATCTACGGTGGTTTGATGGTACACCTTGGTATCGCCTGGATGATGGAACTCGGCGGAACGATCGGGCACTACTTTGAATGGTGATGCCGGTCTTTACCATGTAAAGACCGGCATCGTGTAAGTTACTACAAGCCTGTAAGCCGGATTCTGTGAACGGATGTGGATCCGCAGGAATCTTTCAATCCGCTGCTTTACCTCATACGAACGGTTATCATTTATCTGTCCTCAACATTGCTGTTGGGATCAATCTGCCTACCCTCCATCGTCCCCGGCAAAGAATGTCGGGATCGGGCGAGCCGCCCTCGGCCAATGGTATATGTGGCATTTCAGCATGCAAGGTTTACCCGCGATCAATGTTGCCATTGAAAGCCGTGAGCTCTTACCTCACGTTTTCACCTTTTTCCCGACCAAAGATCGGGATAGTTATTTTCTGTGGCACTATCTGTTCCCGTCCTAAAACGAGACCCGGCTCTTAACCGGTGCATTGCTCTGTGCTGTCCGGACTTTCCTTCCTCCCGCAAGGCGGGAAGACGATAACCTGGCTTGTAGCAATAATTTCAAAGAATAAAGCAAAATTAGCCAATTAGCAAATTAGCCAATGTGCAAATTATGGCGTGCTACGATGAGTAATGACTTTCCTGGTGAGGATCATTGGCACATTTTCACATTTGCTAATTTTCACATTGGTTAATGATCAAATTGTCACATTGCTCTCTCTCAGCCACTGAAACACCGACTTCTCGCTCTTCGCGTCCATGGGAAGCTCATTGAGTACCTTATTTTCGATCTGTTGGCCCACCTCGACGGTAAAACCTCTCTCCTGGGATGCATAGTAATTGATAATGAACAGCACCTGGTATCCATTGAACCTATCGAACAAGCGACGGCTCGGAGTACCGTTCAGGTAAGCCGCTTCTTGTTCCGTCCAGGCATAGTGACTGCCAAGCATATTTTCTTTCTGAAAAAGCATACGATATTTTATTTATTAAGAATGACGGTTGAGGGGATTGGAAGGGGTAATGGGTGGTTATCAATTTTTCAACCGCGGTAATGAAAGTACGACTAAAACTGATGGAAAAGGCTCCCGGAGACGACAAATTGAGCGTCTTTGGCCTTATCTGCTCTATTGCAGTGCTATCGGGCGGATCAGTATTGAAAGAATATCTCGGTAGCCCCATACCCGAAGCGGGGATCATACTGGTTCACGAACGATTTGACCTCCCTTTTCAGGCGAAGGATATCATGCAATTCGTCGCGTAGCCTGCCCTTTCCCACTCCGTGTATCACTATCAGGGTCGGCTGATGATGTGCCAATGCGAGATCGTAATATTTGTCAAAGGCCTTTAGCTGGATGGAAATGATCTCGTAATTGCTCATATGCTTCCAGTCGTCCGATAACTTCTCGATATGAAGGTCGATCACGCTGCGGGCTGGTTCAAGATGCTGCCTCGCTTCCTTTGCATTATAGATCTTATACCCTTTTCCGGCTAGCCTGCCAAGGTCGAGACTGTCCTCGAAACTGCGGTCGGGGTATTTTTCAAATAGACGATGGGAGAATGTAGCGAGGTTCTTTTCCTTCAGTTCCTCGATGCGCGCAAACAGTTGTTTCGGCTTCAGCTTTAGCGAGGATTCGAAATGATCGGCCTTTGCCTTCTCGGTCTGCAATAATGAGAAGTCGAAGTCAAAGCTGGGATTGTCGTTGAGATCGGCAAAGGGAATATCATGCAGATAGAAATCCTCGAATGGATTGATGCGGTTCTGT
>DATHKS010000154.1:0-4562 GCA_035488975.1 Chitinophagaceae bacterium
AACGAAGTGACAGCCAAAGAAATAAAAAAAACAGAGCGGCTAATCAATAACAGACCCATTAGAAAGTACAACTATAAAACAGCTAATGAGGTACATTTACTTAAATCAAGTGTTGCACTTATCGCTTGAACACAGCATTTGATAATTTGATAATTTGATAGTGGGGCGTGCTCCGATGAGAAATAACTGGTCGAACTTTGGAGCATTATCAAATTACCAAATTATCAAATTGCCAAATTATTCAATTGGCTTAAATTTGCTCATGTCAGAAGACCTCTCCATCATCACCGGCAGCAAGCAAACACAGTATGAATCACTGATCCCGCAAATACAGGGATTGTTGACCGGCGAGAGCGATCTCATTGCCAATCTCGCGAATACGGTGGCGGCATTAAAGGAACAATTCGGCTGGTTCTGGGTCGGATTCTACATTGTAAAGGAAGATGAGCTCGTGCTTGGCCCCTTCCAGGGACCCGTAGCCTGCACCCGCATACGCAAGGGGCGAGGTGTCTGCGGAACCAGTTGGGCCGAAGCGAAGACACTCATTGTCGCCGATGTAGAAAAATTCCCCGGTCATATAGCCTGCAGCAGCCTCTCCCGGTCCGAGATCGTATTGCCCGTTGTCCGGAATGGAAACGTGATCGCCGTCCTGGATGTTGACAGCAGCGATCTCGACGCATTCGATACCACCGATGGGAAATACCTGCAAATCATCATCGATCTCCTGGAATTTTAAGTATGCCTGTTACAGTCTCCATTATAGTAAAAGGAAAAGTGCAGGGTGTATTCTACCGGCAATCTTCGAAGGAAAAAGCCTTGAATACCGGCATCACCGGCAGGGTAATGAATCATGCCGATGGAAGCGTACACATTCTCGCCACGGGAACGCAGGAGCAACTCGACGACTTCATTGCATGGTGCCGCCAGGGGCCTTCGAAGGCCAGGGTCACCGATGTATCCGTGGAGAAAGTACCATTGCAAAATTTCGATACCTTTAGCATTCACCGTAATTTTTAATACCAATGAAACGATTTTATGTGTTTGCCTTCATTCTTTTCTCTTCCATCAATTCCTTCTCGCAGCTAGTGCCCCAGCGGTCAGAGGGTGATCCCGCACTCACGGAGGTATGGTCTCCCGAGCCGCGTGTTATCACACCCGGTAAGACCAGCACCGATGCTCCTTCCGATGCCATTGTATTGTTTAATGGAAAGGATCTGTCCATGTGGGAGGGTACGAAAAATAGCAATCCGACATGGAAGATAGACGGCGGAATCGTGACCGTTGACAGTGGCAGCGGCCAGATCAAGACCAGGAGAAGCTTCGGCGATTGCCAGCTGCATGTAGAATGGCGCACGCCTTCCGTAGTGAGAGGAGATGGACAGGGACGCGGCAACAGCGGCATCTTCCTGATGGGGCGGTACGAACTGCAGGTACTCGATAGCTATAAGAATCGCACCTATAGCAATGGACAGGCCGGCGCTATTTACAAACAACTCATTCCATTGGGTAATGCAAGCCGCCCTCCGGGCGAATGGCAGACCTACGATGTAATATTCACTGCCCCGCGTTTCAATGCAGACAGCACGGTGAAATCACCGGCCCGCATAACCGTCATTCATAATGGTGTATTAGTGCAGAACAATGCGACATTGGCCGGCGGTACACAATATCGCGGTATCTCCTCCTATCAGATGCACGGCGATAAGGAGCCGCTGGTATTGCAGGATCATGGGAATCCGGTTAGTTTTAGGAATATTTGGATAAGAGAGCTTTGAGAACAATTTGATAATTTGGTAATTTGATAATTTAATAATGGGCGTGCTACGATGACGGAAGACACTTCGAATGAGGATCATTATCAAATTGTCAAATTGCCAAATTCCCTTAAAAAGACTGTTTCAAATCGAGCATGTTGATAATTTGATAATGGGCGTGCTACGATGACGGAAGGCACTTCGAATGAGGATCATTATCAAATTGTCAAATTGCCAAATTCTCTTAAAAAGATTGTTTCAAATTAGCGAACATGTTGATAATTTGATAATGGGTGTGCTACGATGACGGAAGGCACTTCGAATGAGGATCATTGTCAAATTACCAAATTGTCAAATTGCCAAATTCCCTTAAAAAGACTGTTTCAAATTAACGAGCATGTCTTTGGTCATCCTCCCCAAATCATACTCCTCCTTCCAGCCCCAGTCGCGGCGAGCCACGGAGTCATCTATGCTTTGCGGCCAGCTATCTGCGATGGCCTGCCGGTAGTCGGGTTGATATTGAATGGTGAATTCGGGAATATGCTTCTTTATCTCGGCGCTGATCTCTTTGGGTGAAAAGCTCATGGAAGAGACGTTATAGGCAGTGCGGATCGTTATCTTCTCCATCGGCGCCTCCATCAGTTCGAGCGTGGCCTTTATGGCATCCGGCATGTACATCATCGGCAGGTAGGTATCTTCCCTGAGGAAGCAATCGTATGTCTTCTCCCCAAGCGCCTCGTGGTAGATCTCAACTGCATAGTCCGTGGTACCACCACCTGGCTCCGACTTATAGGAAATGAGGCCCGGATAGCGGATGCTTCTCACATCCACGCCATACCGGTTGAAGAAATAATTACACCAGAATTCTCCCGCATATTTGCTTATTCCATATACCGTCGTCGGCTCGATGATGGTCTGCTGCGGACAATTCTTCCGCGGCGAAGTAGGCCCGAATACCGCGATGGACGATGGCCAGTATACTTTATGCAGTTTCTCCTCCCGCGCAATATCGAGCACATTGAGCAGTCCCTGCATGTTGAGATGCCAGGCCAGGTTGGGGTTCTTCTCTCCTGTAGCGGATAGAATGGCCGCGAGCAGGTATATCTGGGTGATGTTCTGCCGGATGACCTGGACATGCAACATCTCCTTATTCATTACGTCGAGACTGACATAAGGCCCGGTGCCGACGAGTAAAGGATTCTGCTCCCGCAGGTCGGAGGCAACCACATTCGCATCTCCATATATCTTTCTCAGGGCCAGTGTAAGCTCCACGCCTATCTGTCCGCTTGCGCCGATGACCAATATCCTTTCTTTTTGCATGCCGGAAATTTTGTTGGCAAAGATGAAATTCCCGGCACCAAATTCCAAATCTGAGCTACCCGCAAACAAATTATCTTTGCGCCATGGAAAAAATGCTGACCGACCTCTTTGCAGGGCAATCGTACGACGAGCAAAATTTCTTTTTAATTGCAGGTCCCTGTGTAGTGGAAAGCGAGGAATTGGTAATGGAAGTGGCCGGGAAGGTTTCGGTCATGTGTAAGAAGCTCGGCATTCCTTATATCTTCAAAGCCTCTTACCGGAAGGCTAACCGCACCAGCGCCGGCTCCTTTACTGGTATTGGAGATGAAGCCGCCCTGGCGCTTGTGCAGAAGGTTGGAAAGACATTCAAATTGCCGACGACTTCCGATATCCACGCCCACGATGAGGCGGCCGTTGCGGCCAAATACGTCGATATTCTCCAGATACCCGCCTTCCTGTGCCGGCAGACCGACCTGCTGATGGCCGCGGGAGCAACCGGCAAGATCGTCAATGTCAAGAAGGGACAATTCCTGAGCGGGCCGGCCATGAAGTTTGCGGTGGAGAAGATAAAGAATACGGGAAACGACAAGATCATTTTGACGGAAAGAGGAACCACCTTCGGTTACCAGGATCTCGTGGTAGACTATCGCAATATTCCCTGGATGCAGGAACACCAAACACCCGTGGTAATGGATGTGACGCATTCGCTTCAACAGCCCAACCAGGCGACGGGTGTTACGGGCGGCAACCCGCAGCTCATTGGCATCATTGCCAAGGCCGCCATTGCAGCTGGAGCAAATGGGCTGTTCATCGAAACACATCCCAATCCTGCGGTTGCCAAGAGTGATGGTGCTACTATGCTGAAGCTGGAGTATTTGGAGGAACTGTTGGTGAAGTTGGTGAAATTGAAAAAGGCAGACTCGGATTTGGGTGGATTATAGGATTATTCGGAACCTGGTGAAAAATGGTTAACCACAAGGACACATGGAAAAAGGCGGACTCGGATTTGGGTGGATTATAGGATTATTTGGAACCTGGTGGAAAATGGTTGACCACAAGGACACATGGAAAAAGGCAGACTCGGATTTGGGTGGATTATAGGATTATTTGGAACCTGGTGAAAAATGGTTGACCACAAGGACACATGGAAAAAGGCGGACTCGGATTTGGGGGGATTAATGGATTATTTGGAACCTGGTGAAAAATGGTTGACCACAAGGACACGAGGATATTACTATCGAAGGACACCTTTTTGAATTTTGAATTTTTACTTTTGAATTTCTAGCCACAAAGAACCCTACCTGATCAATGTAAGCCGGCCCGATGTCCTGAATTCCTTGCCCGTCAACCCGCGCATGCGTAGTTTATAGACAAACACATCGGAAGCCTGCGGTATTCCCTTCACGGTGCCATCCCATCCAACGTTCATATTCGAGCTGGAGAATATCAGTTGCCCCCACCGGTTATAGATGTCGAGCGAAACGAGACGGTTCCTGTTCTCAGGTGGTA